>DAOVOB010000218.1 GCA_030629925.1 Fidelibacterota bacterium | reverse complement strand
TTTCAGGTCCTTTCTCTATTTTATATCGCTCTTATAAAGCAAAGCGGAGGATGAGGGACTCGAACCCCCAAGCCCAAAGGGCGGCGGTTTTCAAGACCGCTGACTTACCAATTAGCCTAATCCTCCAAATAGCCCGCTATTTTAAGGGGATTGCGTTAATTATGCAAGTAAATTTTATCTCTTGTATATGCTACTATTTTCAAAGTGGAGTTTATTCCAATTTTAGAACAAATCTACATCTCTGCTTGACCTATAAATTGAAAAAGCTTACCTTTTAACTTAAAATATAAAGGATTGTGGTGCAAGAGAACAGAAGACCTTTTTTATCAAACAGACAAAGTGAAATACTTGGGTTTATCCTTATTGTTATTTCCATTTTATTTGCATTAAGCCTGGCCTCTTATTCAATGCGTGATGAATTGATCTTAACTCACCATACTTTGATTGATAATGCAATGGGCTTCGCCGGTGTGTTAATATCAAGTATTCTCATTAAATGGGGTGTGGGCTATTTCGCTTGGGGACTGATCCCTTTGATTTTTGCTTGGGGTGTATTTGTCCTTTTTAAGATAAATAATAGAATATTAAGAAGAACCACTTGGTTTGTTATGGGTCTGACCTTTTTGTTAAGTATATTATTTTCGCTTGATACTGTTTCTGAAAGTATTAGACATTTTCCTCTATTAACGGGCATGATCGCTTATTCTTTATCGGATTGGTTTGGCATTGTTCCCACGATCATCATGTTGATCACTTTCATTATCATACTCACTAGCGGATATTTCCGTTTTAGCCTGACAGCCCCAATTGCAAGTTTAAAAGCGGGCCGTAAGTTAAAAAAAGAGGATCTTCCTTTAAAAGAAAAGACTAATAAACCTCCAAAAATAGGAAAACAGAAAAAAGTAAAAAGAGAAAAGAAAAAAAACATTCCTGAATTACCGGGTGATATACTTGATAAGATCAGAAGACCTATTCAAGAAACTGAGACTGAACCGGAAGCAGCTCTCACTCCCAAGCTGGTTAAAAGGCCTGCAAAAGCAAAACTGACAAAAGAGCAAATTGCGGAAGAAAAAAAGCCAATTGAAAAGAAAATATTGAACGATCTTCCCTATATTTTACCTTCAACTGATCTTTTAGATAAAGAACCGCCAAATAGTTCATTTAACGAAGAAGAATTACAGGCGAAGGCTAAATTGCTAACAGAGATGCTTCCTATTTATGGTGTTGATGGAAAAGTTGTAAGGATTTTGCCTGGACCGGTTATTACAATGTACGAAGTTGGCCTTGCTGATGGGGTAAGGGTCTCAAAGATTAATAATTTAGAGAAAGACATTGCTCGGGTTATGGCAGCTAAGCATGTAAGAATACTGGCACCCATCCCCGGAAAAACGGTTGTTGGCGTAGAGATCCCGAATAATAATCCCGAATTGATATATTTTCATTCTATTGTTCAATCAAAACCATTTAAAGAGAGTAAAAGTTTATTATCTCTGGCTATAGGTAAAACTGCCGAGGGTACACCTTTTACATTTGATCTGGATAAAATGCCGCATATCTTAGTCGCCGGCACAACAGGATCAGGTAAATCTGTTTGTATTAATACCATCATTATGTCAATCTTATATCGTGCGACACCGGAAGAAGTAAAGTTTATTTTAGTTGATCCAAAGAAGATCGAGTTATCTGTTTACAAAGCACTTGAACCTTACCACTTGATCACATCCGAAGATATTGATGAATATGTTGTAACCAACGCGCAAAATGCTATTTACATGCTTCGCTCGGCACTCATTGAAATGGAAGCAAGATATAATAAATTAGATGCTGCCTCAGTTAGAAATATTGGTGAATATAACGAGAAAATGAAGGAAGATAAAGAGCCCATTATGCCATATGTCGTTATTGTTATTGACGAATTGGCTGAGCTTATGTCAAATCCTGCAACAAAAACAGATATTGAACTTCCTATACAGCGGATTGCTCAGATGGCCCGAGCTGTTGGCATTCATCTCGTTGTTGCCACACAGCGTCCATCAGTTGATGTTATTACCGGACTGATTAGATCAAACATTCCCGCAAGAATAGCCTTTAATGTGGCTACAAGGATTGACAGTAGAACTATTTTAGATACCGGAGGAGCAGAGACTCTATTAGGAAATGGTGATATGCTGTTTTTGCCGCCGGGCAAGCCTACACCTATCCGTCTCCACAATGCATTTATTAATCTAGCCGAAATTAAAGCTGTATTAAAACATATTAATAAACAACCCAAACGAGAGGATGATCTGATATTACCTACATCGATCGTTCCTGAACCGGTAGATGATAATAATGGCTCCGGTAATACGAAAGATGGAAATGATGCTTTATACAATGAAGCAATGAAATTGGTAATTTTACATCAACAAGGCTCTGCTTCCTTATTACAGCGAAGATTAAAGGTCGGTTATAGCCGCGCCGGTCGTCTGATCGATGAGCTTGAGGAAGCCGGAATTGTGGGTGGAAGCAGAGGGTCAAAAGCAAGAGATGTTCTTGTTGGCCAAGAATATCTTGATCACTTACTATCTATGGAAGATGGCTCTTTTGACGAGGACGATTAATGAAAAATATCCAGAATATCCTGTACCCGTATAAAAAATCCGAATTACTTATTGATTACAATCTTCCCGATAAACCTTCAGATGTTACACTTGTTCTTGGTCACGGAAAATTTAATGACATGTACATTGACTTGTTTAACTACCTTAAAAACCTGTTGCCTAAGGAAAATGTTAACTTCGTTCGTTTTAATTATCCCTTCACAGAGCATGCAACACGTGTGATATCTCGTAAAAAATGTAAAATAGCTTACCAAGCCGTACTGGAAGATGTACAAAGTGAATTGCCAAATTCTAAATTTCTATTTATCGGTGGTAAATCGCTAAGTGCCATTATTGCATCGCAATTGGAAAATGTTGAAGTTACCGGATATGCCTTTCTTACTTATCCCCTGCATTTGCCCACTATAAGAATACCTTTCACCCGTAAATCTTTGTTTAAACTAAAGAAGCCGATGATGTTTATAAGTGGTACGGAAGATAAATTTGCGGATCGTGGTATATTGGAATTACTCATGGGAGCATTAAACC
>DAOVOB010000015.1 GCA_030629925.1 Fidelibacterota bacterium | reverse complement strand
TATCAAATATTCCTCATGTATGTATAAGATTATATTTAATTTAGTGCGTATTTTTCTAATGGGAAATTTTATCCCGAACCCTAATGGATCCTCTTAGGATTGAAAAAATAATAAACCATGATAATAACGGAATATAATTCCAGACGTCCCAAGAGCATGCTAAAAGTCAGCACTACCTTAGAAATATTATCAAAGAAAGCATAATTCTCAATTGCGCCTATCTTGGCAAGCCCCGGGCCGATATTACTCAAGGTTGCGATCGATGCCGAGAAGGATGTGACAATATCGTAGCCCCTGAACGTTAGGAAAAGATTAATGATAGCAAAAAGCCCTATAAATAGAATAATAAATGCGATCACATTTTTCACAACATATTCTTTAACGTGTTCCTTACCGATCTTTATCGAGAATAGAGCATTGGGATAAGTGATCTTTCTGATCTCATTTGCTGCGAATTTTCCGCCAATCATAATACGAATTTGCTTCATTCCGCTACCCGTGGAACCGGCACAACCACCCACGAACATCAGCAAGACTAGAATGATCTTGGTGAATACGGGCCATAGCTCAAAGTTCGCTGTAACATATCCCGTAGTAGTTGTAATGGAAACCACCTGGAAAGACGCGTAGCGCAAGGAAGTCCAAAAATTATAGCCCAATTCGGATTTAAAAATACTTAAGGAAATCAGCAAGATAGCGATCACAATCAGCGAGACATAGAATTGCCACTCGCGATTTTTAATAACTTCTTTCAATCGACCTTGTATAAGGAAAAAATGCAAGGCAAAATTTGTACCCGCAAGGAACATGAAAACAAGGATCACCATTTCAATATATAGACTGTTAAAACCCGCAACTGAAGCGTTTAAGGTTGAAAAGCCTCCTGTCGCCAATGTACCAAAAGTATGGCAAAGAGCCGTATATAGATCCATCCCGCCGAGCATGAGCATGCCTGTTTCCATAACGGTGAGGCCTAGATAAATGAGCCATAGGATCATAGCGGTATTTTTTACTTTGGGACTGATCTTATCTTTCGTCGGCCCGGGAACTTCAGCTCTGAACAACCGAGTAGAACTTAAGCCAAGAACCGGTAAAATAATAATGGCCAGTAAAATGATCCCCATACCACCCAACCAGTGGGTCAAAGAGCGCCAAAAGAGTAAGCCTTTAGGAACGATCTCGATATTGGTCAATACCGTTGCCCCGGTGGTTGTAAACCCTGACATCGTCTCAAAAACACAATCAATAAAATTACCGTCAAACACACCGTTAAAAAAAAAGGGCAAAGCACCAAAAATTGCTGCAGAGATCCATCCCAAAGAAACAATAACAAATCCTTCGCGGGTGCGCAGAGGTTTGTCGGGATTAAAACTAAGGGCAAAAATAAGTCCAACAATAAGAGTGATCCCAATACTCATCAAGAGGTCAAGCGCATCTCCTGAGGCATAATATAAAGAAAATGCCAAAGGCAGGCACATGGATACGGCTAGAATAATAAGGATAATGCCTTGAATTTTTAAGATCGCTTTCCAGTTCATAAAACCCCGATTATGTGAATAGCTTTTCGACTAGCTTTTTAGACTGCGGCAAGACAAATACGATAACAATATCGTCCATTTTTATTTTATCATCTCCATGAGGTATGATCACCTCATCATCGCGAAAAATCGCACCAACAATCATTCCCGTGGGGAATTTAACTTTGCTCAATGGTTTATCGAGAAGTGCGATCTTCTTGGATATCTTGATCTTGATCGTTTCTGCATCAATATAAGGAACCGGTGTAACAGAGAGAACATCACCTTTCCGGCAATATTTTATGATCTCACCAAAGGCAAGCGACTCGGTTGAAAATACCGAATCTATATCTTTTACCTGATTGATAATAGAAGAAACCGCGACATTAGAAATATTACACACAGCCTTATATGCATGGTTTTTCTTGGCCATAACGGCGGAAATGATATTATGCTCATCTTTGCCTGTCACACAAGCTACGAAAGAATTTTCCATGTCCAGATCGGAGAGTACCGTTTGATTAAGTCCTGAACCATTAATGATCAGAACATTATCCAGCTCTTCCGCCAGTTGATGACATATTTTTTCATCTTCTTCAATGATGGTAACTTTCCTTCCTTCTTTGACCATTCTTTTAGCAAATTCGCGACCAATTTGATTACCACCAATAATAACAACAGACTTGACTTTAACATTTGAAGCAAAGTAAAGTTTGATCACCTCTCTGAGGACATTTGATTTGCCGATAATATAAAGTTTATCGCCGGTATGCAAAATATCATCACCACCCGGTATCAATACTTCATTGTCCTTTTTGATGGCAATAATACGAACATTCTCCCAAATTTTATTGTCTTGAGTAATGTCTTTTAGTTTCATCCCGTTGCCGGAAAAATGTTCATTGATCATCGTACCAATGACTTTAACATTCTCATGAATAAAATGAATATGCTCCATGGCATCCGGCTCTGAAATAAGATCTACAAGTTTATTAATTGATAATTGCTTTGTTGCAACTGTCTTGTCAATTCCAAAATCTACCGGTAAGTTGGGAGGAGCGGGAAAGTAATGCGAATAATTTTCAACCTTAGCAATAGTCGTCGCATTGCTGAGTTTTTTAACAAGTCCGCAGGAAATTATGTTAACATTATCGTTATTGCTTAGGGCAAGAAAAAGATCAGCTTTGTCAACATTTGCTTGTTTCAAAAACTGGACATTATTACCGTCACCGTTGATGATCAATGCATCAATACTATCATTCAGGTATTTTGCCTGTTTTTCGGATTTTTCGATCACTGTGACACTATGGTTTTCACTGATCAACTGATCTGCGACCATTGAACCCAGTTCACCACCACCTACAATTACAATATTCATATAATAACTTTACCTTTCATCAAGATTATCATGCTTTCTAAGCTTATTAAGCAGGTATGAGATAAGTCGTCATCGTTTGTTGTTCATGTGTTATTTTATACAACATGCGCAAATGTTATAAAAATGTGCACTCAATTACAATACATTTCGTTGCTTTGTGTTTTAAGTCAATCGTATTAAATACTTCCTGAAAATGGAAATATTTTGTATCTTCTAACCAAATATACTAATGAGGTAAGCATGTCACGAAAACTTCCACTGTTCATCTTAACACTAATACTGATCCTGTTCGCAGGGTGTAAAGCGCCCCTTCCGGAATTAAGTCCCGCCGACCAAGCTGCTGCCGATACACTCGATATATCTACAGAAAACCTGCAAACTTTGATCGCAAAACCCTTGTATGAATTCAATGAAGAAGATATCGATACTTATCTTCCTTATTTGCAATATACTATTCCGGATCTACGCGAACGCATGAAACATCTTGCTCGCAAGAACCTGGGACAACCTTATGAGATCTATCTTCTCGGAGAATATCCAGCGGAAATCTATGACCGTCAACCACTTTACATTTTGGATAAAAGCGATTGCGTTGTCTTCACCGAGCATATTCTTGCTATGGCGATGGGACATGACTGGCAAAGCTTTTTTAGTATTTTGCAACGTATCCGCTATAAAGACGGCGTTGTCAGCTATATAAACCGTAACCATTACGGAGAATATGATTGGTTTAAAAATAATAGCTGGCTGGCTGACGACATTACCAATGAATTGGGCGGGAAATATATTGAACTTGATACAACCCATGTAAAAAAGGGCAAATTCTTTGCTCGACAAGGTGTGCCCTATGATATGCCGGAAGATTCTTTGGAATGGAGTTATGTTCCCATGAAAGCCATGCCGCTTGTACTGGGTAAGTTGCAGACAGGTGATCTCGTTGGTGTAGTTCGCGGTTATAAACACAATAATTGGATCGGGCATTTTGGTATGGTCATAAAAGACGATGATGGTACGATTTATTTCCTGCATTCCACACGACCCAAGGTTAAACAGCAGCTTTATCTGGATGTATTGGATAATGTCCAAGCGTCAAATATGGAAAAAGCCGAGCATAATGCGCCTATCGAGATCCGTAACGCAGAGATCAAGCTTTATAACAAAGATCATAAAGATGAACCTAAACCTTATGAACCTGTAAAATATTATACATTGGGTTATCATTTTCTGCGTATAAAAGAAGATCCGCTTTCTACCATCATGAAAGAGGGACAGGAATTACGTTTGCAAGTTTTGCCCATTTATCCTGATGCCCAAAAAACAAGTAAGCGGGATTCCGTACTACAGGGCCTAAAATCATAACGAGGTTTCCATGAGCGATTATACCGCATTGAACATTGCGGTGCTATCTATTGGCTTTGCGCAATCCTTTTACGCAGGCATTATGCTTCTACTAAAGAAAAACGCTCGCTTACCGGATCGAATTCTGACGGTTTGGCTCTTTGCAATTTCCCTGCAAATGATCATATCGCTGTTCAATACCAGGTTTACGATCACTGCCTTCCCTATTTCCCCCTTTGTTTACGGTCCTTTATTGTATATTTATATTAGAACCCTTATTGACGATAAGCCACGACTCAGGAAATATTATATGCCATGGATATTGCCGGTGATCGCTTTCGCAGTTCTTGCTCTTGTATACCGGAATCAACCTATTTTTATTTTTGATGAATACCTAAGCGATGCTCCGCTCCGTGGTGTTCGTTTCTCCTATGCTATTCTTCTAATGGTATCGATCATTGGGTATTCCATCATGACATTTATACAACTGGGAAAACACAGAAAGAAGATCAAAGACTTATATTCCCATACCTCTCAAAAGATCACTTTGGGCTGGGCTTTGTTCGTTTCAATTACATTTTTTGTTTTATATTTTGGCCTCTTTGTCCTTGGTTTTACTCGAGTATTTGTCCAAAACTTTAATTTTGATCCCCTTTTGATAGGAAATCTCATTTTGGTCTTCTATTCCTTTACCTTCAGTATCTTCGGTTATCAGCAAGATCGTATCTATCCGGAGGAAATTCCGGTCGAAAAGCCCAAATACGAACGTTCCAGCCTTCGCCCGGAAAGCATGAAAAAATTGCAAGAAAAATTGCTTCTCCTTATGGAAGAGGAAAGATTATTTCGGGAACCGGAACTGAGTATTTTAGATGTTTCCCAACAATTGAAAACACCACGCCATCATGTCACACAAGTACTGAATGAAAATTTGGGGAAAAATTTCTATACTTTTATCAACGAGTATCGGATCGAAGATGCCAAGAAACGTCTAGAAGATCCCAAAAACGATAATCTTACTGTTTTGGCTATCGGCTATGACTCCGGGTTTAATTCAAAATCATCTTTTAACACTTTATTTAAGAAATATGTCGGTGTAACACCTTCAGCTTTTCGAAAAAATCGGGATTTAGAATAAAATATTCTTAAAAACCTTCCCTATATCTTGCAATACCCTTTCAATGTAGTACTTGCAAATAATCTAACATTAGGTGCAAACCGCTGACATTGGGCGTTTTAGTATAAATATTAGCTTATTGTTGTCTTAACTTTATAAGGCAAGATGAATGAAACGCGTATTATTACTTTGCTTAGTGAATTTGCTGTTTGCTCAAGGTCTTTTTGAGAGTGTGCAGCAAACATCCACAAATACATATGAACTTTCCGGTGATATTCGCAGCTCAATATATTTTGATGGCGAAAGTGATTCTCTGTACTCAAAATTCATTAATTCACAGGTCAACTTAAAAATTAAAGCAAAAAAAGAAAATATCGGATTTGCTTATGCCAATCTGCGCTTTACAGGTTTTAATTATTTTGATGAACATTTTATGAATATTGATCTTCGGGAAGCCTATGTTGATGTTTCTTTGGGTGCTTTCAACACACGGCTGGGAAAACAAATATTACCCTGGGGGCGCGCAGATGTTTATAAATTGACAGATAATATTACACCCAAAGACATGCGTTACATATATATTGATCCGAATGATATGCGCATAGGAAATTTTTTAGTAAACTCCTCTATTCAGATAGGCTCCGGTTTCAAAATACAGGGAATATGGGTACCCCATTATACGCCCAATTCATTACCTATCTCGGTATTTAATATGCCGACCGATGTTGAATATAAGGATATGATACTACCGGAACGTTCATTTGCAAATAGCGGAGGCGCCGTTAAAATTGATCTATTGACCTCTGAATACGATGTGTCCTTTTCTTACCTTAACGCCTATTCACTTCAACCCGGATTTGCATCGGAAATGCAACTGCTTTCCCCTACACAGATCACTTTTGATTTTTTCCAACAAGCGTGGCGTCAGCAGGTTTTCGGTTTCGATGCGGCTTTTAATTATTATGCCTGGAGTCTACGTTTTGAGGGATCTTACATGCTGCCCGAAGAAGATAATCTGGTATTCTACACCCCTCACCCGGAAGTACAGTTGACCTTGGGGCTTGATCGATCATTTGGAGCACTCCGTATCTTGGTAGAATATAACATGAAATTTATTTCGGATTTTACCGAACTCTCTGAACCTCTTAATCCTGTGTTAATCATGGATCATCAGTTAAATGTTTATAATCGATTGTTTTTCAGACAAACTGAGGAATATATACATAATATATTTGCTCGCGTAGCCTTGGATCTGTTTCATGAGACATTTGAAATAGAGATCCCTTTTAGCTATAATTTCAGCACCAAGGAATACCTCATTATGCCCCGCATGAACATTGATCTGGCCGATGCTCTGCTCCTATCACTGGGATTAAATATGTATCATGGCGAGGATGATACTCTTTTCGATCTCTTAAAGCCCTTATATAATGGATATTATTGTGAACTTAAACTTACTTTTTAATAGGATCTAATATGCGAATTGGACAATTTATTTTAAAATACCGTCTTGCTATTATTATTATTTTTCCGCTTCTAACTCTTGCCTTTGTGTTCGGTTTAATGCATTTGGAAATTGAACCGGATATCAATGATATGATCCCTTCTACAATGGCCTCACGCATTCAGACAGATCATATTGAATCAATATTTGGCAGTAATAATCTAATTGTTGTTGTATTGGAAACAGACGATGTACTTGACCCGACGACACTTAAACGTGTAAAAACACTCACACGCGTATTTCAACGACATGGCGATATCGAACGTGTGACATCCTTATATACACTCAAGCAAATTAAAAATGATGGTGGTGCCATGATCGTTGATCCCGCCATCAAACGCTCACCAGACTCTCCTGAAGCGCGTGAAAAATTACGTGAAGATCTGCGTGAGAACTCTCTTGTATATGGCACAGTAATCTCAGAGGATTTCACAAAAACCGCTATTCTGCTAACTCCGGCTAATAATAAAGATGAAAATGAAATCGTTCGAAATATTGAAATGGTTCTTGAAAACAATCCCGGTAATGAAACCATATACACAGGTGGTTTACCGATCGTGAACGCTACCATTATCAAGGATATCTTTAAAGATGTCGTTTACCTTTTGCCCATTGGGCTCATCCTTATGACATGCATGTTATACTTTGCGTTTAAACAATTACGAGGCGTTTTATTACCTTTTGGAGTTGTCCTCATGGCTATTATCCTTTCTTTTGGACTTATGCCGATTTTGGGATGGAAAATTGCGATCGTGACGATCTTAATGCCGGTCATGCTTATTGCGGTGGCAAACGATTATGGAATACACATGATCGCAAAGTATCAGGAATTGCTGGAACTTCACCCGGAATGGACAAAAAAAGAACTAGCTATCAAGACATTCAACAGCCTTAAATATCCCATTTTGATCACCGGCATTACTACAGTTGTTGGGATCCTTGGATTATTGGTTCATATTATTGTGCATGCACGTCAATTAGGTGTCTTAGCCTCCTTTGGTATAATCTGGGCAATTGGATTGAGTCTGATGTTCATCCCTGCATTCTTGAGTTATTTGCCAAAAAAAGCACCCAAAAAGAAATTTCGGAATGGTAAACAAAAGAAACGTCTCTTAGATCGGCTATTGACAAGTCTCAGTCATTTTATCGTTCATTACCCAAAAAAAATCGTTATCACCTCTCTGCTTCTTGCACTTGTGATCGCCGCCGGCATGATAAACTTAAAAATTGATGGAAATGTAGAGAACTTTTTCAAGAAAAATCACAGTATCAAGGTAAGTAGTAAAATAATAAATGAAGATTTTGGCGGAGCTCAGATTCTCTCCATCCTGTTCGAAGGTGATATGAAAGATCCTGTTCTGTTGAAACGTATGGAAGCATATGAATACGAGCTTCTTGAATATGCGAATATTGGTAAAGTTACATCCGTTGTAAACGCCATTAAAGAAATTTCCAAGGGCCTCTATGACGATGATGATCCACGCTATGATCAAATCCCGGAGACCTCTCAAGCAGTTGCGCAATACATGGAGCTTTATTATATGAACGGGGATCCCGATGATTTCGAACAGTTAATTGATTTTAATTATGAGCAGGCGCAAATGATCATTCGCATTAATAAAGCTGATGGTAATATCATAAAGAAGGTCGTAAAGGAGATCAAAACCCTGACCCGGGATGATCCAAATGTATCAATGCTCGGTGGCGCGGCGCTCATTACTTCAGAAATGAATTATGCAATTGTCACTGGACAAATCAAATCGTTGATATTGGCCATTACGTCGATCATGATCATTTTGATGATCGTTTTTCGATCTTTTGGGGCAGGTATTTTTGCCTCCCTGCCGTTATTACTGGCTGAAAGTATGCTGTTCGGTCTGATGGGATATCTGGGCGTTCGTTTAGATTCGGCAACTGCTCTTCTTTCATCCGTCATGATCGGTGTGGGTGTTGATTATACCATACACTTTCTCTGGCGTTACCGCGATGAATACCATCAAAGCGGATCCGCTCAGGAAGGCGTTAAAAGAGCGCTTCTTGGATCCGGAAAAGGTATCATATTCAATGCGTGGTCTGTCATTGTCGGTTTTGCTGCACTTCTCTTCTCTTCATTTCTGCCTATCCAATATTTCGGCTTTCTCGTTGTTATTTCTATAACAGTATGTCTGGTAGCGGCACTGGTCCTTGTGCCCGCCATGTGCTTTGTTTTTAAACCCAAATTTCTAGAACCAAAGGAGTCCTTATGAAAAAGATCCATATTTTAATAATTTGTTTGTTGTTTGCAGGCATTTTGTCAGCTCAAAGTGCTATTAACATCATGCAAACTTCTCGAAACAAAACAAAAATATCAGGATTGATAAGTACTTCGACCTTGATCATTCGTGACGCAAAACAACGCGAACGCATTCGGAAAACAGCCATGGCCTCAAAGGCTTATTCCGGTGAGATAGAGAAACGTATTATCCGTTTTATAGAACCGGCCGATGTCAGAGGAATGGGTATGTTGATCATAGATCATGATGTCCAGGACGATGATATGTGGGTATATATCCCCGCCAATCGTCAATCACGTCGCATTGTTTCCAGTGAAAAAAGTAAATCTTTCATGGGGTCTGAGTTCTCTAATGCAGATATGTCGGCACCTAATTTGCACGATTTTCATTATCAGCTTCTGGGAGATGATATGATCAACAACCAAGCTTGCTGGAAAATTGAAATTCGTCCGATCAACACCAAAAAAGAAGATGAATACGGTTTTTTAAGAAAAATAACATGGATAAATAAAGCTGATAACATTATGATAAAATCTGAATACTATGATTTTGACAATAAACTTCATAAGACATTGAATGTTCTGGCTTACAAGGAAATGGACCCAATAAATCATAAATTCATTATTACCAATATGAAGATCAATAATTTTCAAAATGGACGAAGTTCAGATATGCTCATGGATCAAGTGGAATTCAGTCAAAATATTCCCGACAAATACTTTACGATCTCTTATTTGGAAAAACCCTGAGAAGAGGGTTAGGAGTTTAGGGTTGAGGGTTTAGGGGTTGAAAGATGAGGGTACGTGTGTACGAGGGTACGGAAGTACGAAATATGAATTTCCAATTACTGCTTATAGATTACAGATCACCGCTTACGTCTTTTGCCTTTGTACTTTTGCCATTTGCCTTTATGAAAATATATTCTTTTATCAACAATACCGTATTCTCCATCGTTTCCCAGTCCAGTGTTTCGGGAATATCATCCGGATGATGGTAAGGCTGTTCACCACCGGAAGCATATAAAAAGATGGCTTTAACGCCTTTGACGGTAAAAGGGAAATGATCACTATTGGGAACGTTCGACCGTAATTTCAGTTGCCCCATTTCATATGCTTCCCGGATTTCTTCAAAGATCGAAACATCTGCCGGCCAGTCGTTCCCGCCGACAAGGCCATAACCACCCAGACCGGAACCTACCATATCAAGATTCAAAGCCATCATGACATTTTTCAAAGGAAGAATGGGATGGCGGGTATATTTCCATGATCCCTTCAGCCCTTGTTCCTCACCTGTAAAAAAGCAAAATACTAATGTCATCGGCGGCGGAGTTTCCGCATAATATCGGGCAAGCGCTAAAAGCACGGCAACACCGCTTGCATTATCGTTTGCTCCGGGATAATAGACATCCCCCAAACCACCCATATGATCGTAATGAGCTGAAATACATATTACGGAATCGGGCATTGTGATGCCTTCAATGACAGCGATCATATTATTGGTCTTAACTTTTTTATAAATTACATCGTTCGACACAAAGACACTATAGATCGTATCGGGAAGAATATCTTCTTTTACTTGAAACGCCGGACGCGCATATTGCTTGCTTTGTTTACTGACAATAGGATCGTCTTCGGCAAAGAGCAAAAGAGTCTTTCTATCCTTCTTTTTACTTTTTTTTAGCAAATATCTGCGAGTTGATGAAACAGAATACAGATCAAGGGAATCTTTAATTTCTTCAAGTCTGTTCCGATCCAGTAGTTCAATCTCATTTAAATTGAACTCTTCTTCCACAGACGAAGAAAATGGGTGAGGAATAAAATCATAACCCGGACGAAGTGTATCACCATTGATCACACACAGTGGTGTTGTCAATACGAGATTCAATCGATAATTTACCGGCTGAAGCTGAACATCAATACCAGCCTCAACTAATTCATTAACAATGTAGTCTTCAGCATGAAAAATACCATCACGGGATATGCTTCTGCCAAAACAGACTTCCGATGATAAGAATTTAATGTCTTTTTGAAGATTTTCATGTTCATTGGCAAAAGCAAAAGTTATCAGTATAATCATCAAAATCAGTATACGTTTCATGCTTGTCCTCAAATTTTGTTATTTTCTGTTAAAAATATACAAAAAAATCCTTGCCTCTATGAACAAAACATTTTATAATTTCGGGCTTGATAAGTGTCCCGTTCGTTCAGCGGTTAGGACTCAGGATTTTCATTCCTGCAACAGGGGTTCGATTCCCCTACGGGATACAAGACACCCCGCATCGAAACTTCGATGCGGGGTGTTTTATTTTAGAGACTTTTTTACCATGGATGTAAATCAGTAGAGAAAAGAGATAAGATAAGAGAGATGAACTGTCATCTCGACTAAGTTCGCCTATTGGCGGACGCACGGAGAGATCTCAAAATTCAGCGGTTTGAGATTTCTCCACTCCGCTACGCTTCGGTCGAAATGACAGAAAAGGAGACAAGAAAGAAGAGAGTAAAAAGTAAAGAGAAGATATTTCTTTTTATCCATAATCCATAGTTCATAGTTTAACCCCCTAAACAAGTTTTTACTTATCAATAAAAAAGCCAACCCGAATCGGGTTGGCTCAATAATCTATACGGTGTTTGATAACGATCTAATGATCGCAGGTATTGCTTCCGCTCACCAAATCACCATTCAACCAGCTTTCGACAATATTCTTTGGGTCACCGCTTTCTGCACCTAACACAACCTTAACACCATATTGGGTAAAAAGCTTCTGGGCGTGCATGCCCATTCCGCCTGTGATAATGACATCCGCTTTTTCATCAGCAAGCCATTTAGGAAGAACACCGGGCTCATGTGCTGGCGGTATTTTATTTTCCGTTTTAAAGATGTGCATATCCTTGTCAATATGGAAAAATATAAAATACTGACAATGTCCAAAGTGTTGTGATAGTGTTTCGTTAACTATGGGAACTGTAATGATCATTTTTTTGCCTTCGTTTATTTGTAATAAGTAATGTTATTTCTTTCTGAAATCCAAATATTTTCTTTCTTCGCCTTTGGCCCATTCATTATGAACACTTTCCAAATTCTTACATAAGAATGAAATGCTGTCATCCAAACAGACATTATTCATTAATATACATACGAATTTTTTCTTAATACGTTTGATATTTGGACCGAAAACCTTTGAAATAACCGTATGTACACCATTTTTTACGAGTAGGTTCATGATTCCCTTTGCTTTTTTCGGATCAGCATGTACCTCTTCTTCTTCGTCAACGGTATTGGTAATACGTTCAAGAAATACCGCTTCCGTTTCGCTCAATTCATACAGATCATAGTAATCTGAATCGCCAAAATGAGTATCATTATAGGTGTTTCCGTCATTGGTAGCAAATGCAACCTTTATTTTTTTCTCCAAATTTTATCCTTCCCATAATCGATCTGTTGTATCTTTTAGATTTTTTT
>DAOVOB010000111.1 GCA_030629925.1 Fidelibacterota bacterium | reverse complement strand
TGTGACTAGTGTATGGGCATAACCCACATAAGTGACACGAGCTTCATAGACGCCCGGATCTACATTTAAGATAGCATAATATCCTTCCGCGTCGGTAGCAGCTCCCATAGATGTTGCATTTCCATCCTCAAGAATGATAATATTCGCACCGATCAGCGGCTCATTTGTTTGCTCATCGCGAATCACACCGGCGATCTTTCCGGTGACAGCACCAAAAAGGCCTTGCGCGAGGAACAAACATACTAAAAAGCATAATAATGCCCTTTTGCTACATTTTACCATATGGTTCCTTCCCTGGGTCAGTAATACTAATTAATTCGTTTTATTTCTACTTTTTAACTAATGTTGGTGCTAAAGTAACAAAAAGATTTGATACTTTCAATAGATTTTCAAAGGTTTTTACGATTATTTTTATTAAACTTCGCCCAAAGGAAGGAGAATACCATGAATAACAACCTGAAAATCACTCACATCGACATTTATCCATTCAATGTAGCCAGTGAACATGAATTTAGAATTGCAACAATGGTCATCAGCGGAGCACAAAATGTGCTAATCCACATCCGCACAAATGATGGCGTGGATGGCTGGGGAGAAGCCAGTTCTTTTCGCGCTATTGTGGGCGAAACACAATTGATTAATCTTGCGGCCGCTCAAGAGCTGCGCGACGTACTTATTGGAAAAAATCCACTGGATTATGCTTCGCGCGTCCGGGAACTGGATGCTTTTCTTCCTTTGAATAGCACCATTAAAAGTGCATTTGATATGGCACTTTATGATTTGGCGTCGAAACATGCCAATCTTCCTCTATACCGTTTCCTCGGTGGCGAAAAACGCCCAATGGAGACCGATCTTACGATGGGTATAGCAACACTCGAAGATGCCGGAAAAGATGCCTTAAAGATCGTCAATCAAGGTTTTCGCATGATCAAGACCAAGGTTGGTATTGATCCTGAAGAAGATATTTTACGCCTAAAAGAAATTCGAAAAGCAATTGGCCCGGATATTAAGATCCGTATTGATGCGAATCAGGGATGGGATCGTGTGACTGCTGTAAGATGTTTAAATGAAATGGAAGAATTGGATATAGAATTCTGTGAACAACCTGTTCGTCGCTGGGATCTGGATGGCATGAAATATGTTTCCGAACGTACAAGTATTCCCATTATGGCCGATGAATCTGTTTTTTCACCCGAAGATGCGATGGCTGTGATCCAAAAACAGGCCGCACCGATGATCAATATCAAAATATCAAAATCGGGTGGTATCAAGAATGCTATTATGATCGCCAATATCTGTGAAGCGGCGCATATCCCCTGTATGACAGGTTGTATGTCTGAATCGGGTTTGGCAAATACTGCATTCTGCCACTTTGCAATGGCGCATCCCATTGTTCAGTATTTTGATCTTGATGCCAATGTCGGTCACATAGACGAACCCATTATCGGCGGTGTTACCATCGAGAACGGCATGATCAATTTCCCGGATGATATCATTGGTATAGGAGCTTATCCTGATCCGGATTTTATTAAGAAAATGAAATCTCTATAATTTTTCCTAAATATGTCATCCCGGAAAGCTTGCTTGTAGCAAGTTTATCCGGGATCTAAATTATTGCATTGTTCTGTAATATAATGGAGTGATCAATATATGGGATCCTGAATCCAGTCTCCGCCCCGAATAAACGGGGCTACGCCCGGCAGGCAAGTTCAGGATGTACTGTATTGCAAAGCAAGTATAAATTAAGCGGTTTTAAAATTCAATGAGTAATAAGGGGTCCATTCTCGATCATATTTTAGTATAGCAAATATTTGTCTGAGTATTTTATTTGCTATTGCTACTAAAGCCTTCTTTTTTGCTTTTCCTCCGGCAAGCATATGTTCATAGTACGTCTTAAATTCCGGATTGCATCGCACCAAGCTTAACGAGCACATGTAAAGTGTTTTTCGGATTAAACTATGGCCTTTTTTACTGATATTCGATCCCTTGTTTACACTTGTTCCCGACTGACGTGGGTTCGGATTTAATCCCGCAAATGACACAGCCTGTTTTGCTGTCTCAAAGTTTTCAAACTCTCCATAATATGCTATGATTGTTGATGCTGTCTTTGCACCTACTCCCGGGATACTCGTTAATTTTTCTTTTACCTCTGGATAATGTTTGTCCATATGGTCGTTTAATTCATCAGTAAGTTTATCTATCTCTTCGTTAATCGTATTAATTATAGTTGTGATACTTTCCCGTAAAGCAGGCGTTATACCTAAACCATAATCATATGCTTCAAGTCGGTTACTCATCTGGGTTTTACTATGGTATAAGTCCTCTAAGCCTTTAAGTAACTGCTGTATCTGACCACGCTCTTTACTTGCAGGGTTAAATAATGGGGGCTGTTGCTCATAACCATACTCAGCAATCAACTTTGCGTCTGCTTTGTCTGTCTTTGCTCGACGCATCTTCATTTCACCATAACGTTTAATAATCAAAGGGTTTACAATGGATACCGGATAACCGCTTTCTGTAGCTGCAATAGCCAAACGCAAATGATAGATCCCCGTGGATTCCATGACCAGATGTGTTGTCTCTTTGTCGTATTTTCTGATTGCGTGTAAAAATGATGTGGAGGTGTTTGAAATGATCTTGTGTTTGTGATAATTTCCATTGTAGACAGATATATCTACTGTCTGCTTTGATACATCCATACCAATTACCTGGTGTATCATCATTAGCTCCTTTCAAACTCCAGATCAATAAGCTCTGTCTATCATTGTTTTTTATCCAGGCTCTTTGCGCCTAATGTACTGTCCAGACTATCAGAAGATGGGCTTAACATCCTGAACGGATTTTATCCAATGACGTGATAAGCTTTATCATCTTCGCTTATTGTATCCTTTGTTTTCGTTTTGCTTAATTTTATGCTTTTTTTGGCTTTGAGGCAATATACAATGACGTGTTTTTTTCCCACTCGATTCTCAACCCTCGACATTTTTCATATATATAAGAAAAGGGACGGTCTCGACCGTCCCCTACTTTTGACTTTATACTTTGTACTTATTACTTTCCTTTTGCCTTTATACTTTTGCCTTTTTCTTTTTATTCCGCCATTTTTTTTATATCGCCTTTTACCATAGTCAAGCGGATATTATAATCTTTATCAAAGACTACGATATCAGCATCACGACCCGGCATAATATATCCGGTCTCGATCTGCTTACTGATAACGGTTGCAGGATTGCAGCTTGCCATGCGCAAAGCATCTTCCATCGGGACATCCATGTCTTCAACAAGGTTATGCACACCTTGTATCATCGTTAAGGAAGATCCGGCAATGGTCTCATCATCTTTGCGTGTAAAAAGACCGTCTTTCAGATAAACCTCTTCATGGTTTGCCATGAGTTTACCTTCTTTTTGACCTGTAGGACGTAAGCAGTCAGTAACAAGAACGATCTTATGAATAGGTTTCACGCGTCTAAGCAATTTTACAATGGCCGGATGCAAATGATAACCGTCTGCAATGATCTCACAAGCGATATTGGGATAGATCATAATAGCACCCACTACACCCGGATCACGGTGATGCAAACGACGCATTGCATTAAAAAAGTGAGTTGAATGTAGAATCCCGGCCTGTACGGCTTCCATCATATCGTCATAAGTAGCATTGGAATGACCGGCCGCAAGGACAATTCCCTCTTTTGCACAATACAATGCCAGTTCATGGATATTATCCAATTCCGGAGCGACCGTCATCAGAGAAATATTTCCGCCGGCTGCTTCATTATATTGTTTCATCTTTTCAAGATCAACCGGGATCATATGTTTGGGATCAAGTGCACCGTGTTTTTCACGGGAGATAAAAGGACCTTCAAGGTTAGCGCCAAAGATCTTTGCGCCTTCTTCTTTTCCCATTGCTTCATTAATCGCTGAAATACAGGATATAAATTTATCGTGGTCCTGGGGATATAAAGTAGGGCAAAATGCCGTTACACCATAATCCACAAGAGCTTTTGACATTTCAAGAATAGATTCGGGACTGGCATCAGATGTATCAAAACCGTGAATACCATGAATATGCGTATCAATGAATCCCGGAGCAATATAAGCACCATTCACATAGATCATCGTGGTATCTTTGGGGAGTTCCATCGTTTGCAGTTTATCGTCGCTAAGGACATCTTCGATCTTGCCGTCCTTAATGATAACAGATGTATGTGGTACCATGGCGATCCCGGTGAAAACCGTACCGTTTCTAAGACAAATTGTTTTGCTCATAAATTTCCTTCAGTTTCAACCGAAATGTAATAGTTAGAGTGGCAGAATGAAAGAAAAACCGTAATCAATAAACGATGAACTATGAAAGATAATATAAAACTAATGTCATCCCGGAAAACGAGCGTCATAACATGATAAACTACACTACCATGTCATCCCGGAAAGAGCGCCGATGGCGATCTTATCCGGGAACTAAATAGTTACATTGCTCCGTAATAAAATGGAGTGATCTATTAGATTAGATCCCGGATAAACTTGTTACAAACAAGTTTTCCGGGATGACACGCTCTCAGTTAATCCGGGATTCCATCTTTCATGGGGAGACGCATATTGAAGCAGACCTGTCATCTCGATCCGTCAGCTGACGGAAGAGATCTCAAATTACAGAATATGATGAAATGATTCATAATCTTATCAAGGCAATCTTATCGATAAAAACATTTTGTAAAAAAGTATTTCTAATAGTGGAATTTAGCAAAGTAGGATTACAGGCATTATATATTTCTGTGTAATTTGAGATCTTTCGACTGCGTTCATCCGCCACTTGGCTGATGAACTTCGCTCAAGATGACACACATTTTTGCTCTTCACGCCTGCCCTCCGTAGCTTTAGCGTAGGAGGGTCTTACGTTTTACGTCCCAAAAGATATTCTTTAAACACCTGATAATCCACCGGCATTTTGATAGCCTTTTTCTCAAGATGGAGAACCTTTTCCAATCGTTCCGGCATGGGTGGCTTTACTCCCAGGGTAGATTCAACAATATCACCGAATTTTGCCGGATGTGCCGTCTCAACCGTAATAACAACATCATTGCCATCG
>DAOVOB010000121.1 GCA_030629925.1 Fidelibacterota bacterium | reverse complement strand
TCATTTTCACTTTTTGCACCTTATAAGAATTTTGTATATCTCCTCGGGGATTTTAATGACTGGAAGGTTGATGCAGCTTATCAAATGAAAAAAGATGTTCATTCCTTCGATTCAACTGTTTTCTGGATTACATTGGATGATATGCCCGACAGCTCGATGGGTTTTCAATATTTAGTGGATGGCGAGATCCGAATTGCTGACGCATATAGCGAATTGATCCTTGATCCTTGGAATGATCAATATATCTCAAGTACAGTATACCCAAACTTGAAACACTATCCTTCAGGCAAAACAAATTTTCCCGTGGGGGTGGTCGATCCGACACCACCGGTCTTTAATTGGACGGATAGCGAATATGAAAAGCCTCACAAAGATGATCTTATTATCTACGAAGTTTTAATTCGTGATTGGGATTACGCACACTCTTATCAAACTTTGATCAATAGGATCGATTATTTTAAA
This sequence comes from Fidelibacterota bacterium, assembly GCA_030629925.1. GTDB lineage: Bacteria > Fidelibacterota > Fidelibacteria > Fidelibacterales > Fidelibacteraceae > M50B103. The sequence goes on along the minus strand of DAOVOB010000121.1, from coordinate 4,297 downwards.
ACGCTGGGTATAACGGCGATCGAGCTTATGCCGGTATGTGAATTTGAAGGTAACGAGAGCTGGGGTTATAATCCTTCTTTCTATTTTGCCCTCGATAAATACTATGGAACAGCGACTAAATTTAAAGAATTTGTCAATCTTTGTCATGAGAATGGTATTGCCGTGATCCTTGATGTGGTCTATAACCATGCCACAGGACAAAATCCCATGGTTCGTTTGTATAATGAGGGTACTTATGGTGCTCCAACATCGGCGAATCCTTGGTTCAATACGGTCGCTAAACATCCTTATAATGTTTTTAATGATGCAAATCATGAGAGCATTCACACAAAGAATATTTTAGATCGTGTTAATCGCTTTTGGATAGAAGAGTATCATGTAGATGGTTATCGTTTTGACCTCTCAAAAGGTTTTACCCAAACGTACTCAGGGTCTGATGTCGCTTACTGGGGAGCTTACGATGCAAGTCGCATAAACATACTAAAACGAATGGCTGATAAGATATGGGAAGTCGACTCGAGTGCTTATGTTATTCTTGAGCATTTTGGAGCTAACAGTGAAGAAATTGATCTCTCGAATTACGGCATGATGCTTTGGGGTAATGGAAATCATAATTATTGTGAAGCTTCGATGGGGTATTTGGGATCATCTGATCTTTCGGGAGTTAATTCTGCCTCACGCGGTTGGAGCTGGCGTCATCTTGTTGGATACATGGAAAGCCATGATGAAGAACGTATGATGTACAGAAATAAAGAATACGGTAATAGCAGCGGTACATATATCATAAAGATCGAAGATACCGGATTGGATCGTATTGAGTTGGCGGCCGTATTTTTTCTCAGTATCCCGGGTCCCAAGATGATCTGGCAGTTCGGTGAACTGGGGTATAGCTATTCGATCAATTATAATGGCAGAACAGGTAAGAAACCCATCAAATGGGATTACTATGATGATCCGGATCGTCATGATGTTTATGATCTATTTTCTGTAATGAATTTTTTAAGAGCAAATTACACTATATTTGGAGCGGCGTCCGGTGTTGATCTGGATGTTGGAAATAATGTAGCAACGAAACGTATCAAATTATCTGCAGATATTAATGCTGTTATTTTGGGTAACTTCGATGTGGTTGCTCAAACCGCAACACCGGCTTTTCATCATTCAGGCATTTGGTATGAATATTTCAGAGATGACACGCTTACCGTTACAAATACCAATGAAGGTATTATGTTGGCACCCGGTGAATACAGGATTTATACTGACCAGAAGCTTTTAGAATCACCAGTATCACTGGAAAACGTATTGCCCCGCTCATTTGCCTTAAAACAAAATTATCCGAATCCTTTTAACCCAAATACAAACATTGACTATATCATTACATCCGATTCCGATGTGAATGTAAGTATTTTTGATATTTCCGGTCGGAAGATAGCTACACTGGTAAACGGATATCAGAGTGCCGGTGAATATTCGCTTCTCTTTGACGCCAGCGAATTTGCTAGCGGTGTTTACATGTATAAATTAACGTCAGGAAGACATCAAGAAACCCGGAAAATGCTCTTATTGAAATAGGGGATTATATGACCATTGTTCTGTCCTTTGCATCACTTTGTATTTTGCTGGTTATTGGCAAAGTATTGCGTGTTAAAGTAAAACTACTGCAGAAATTATATTTGCCTGCCGCGGTTATTGGTGGTGTAATAGGCCTGATCATTATACAATCGACCGGAGACTTTCTGCCTGAGGGTGTGACCGCCGGATGGAATAAACTTCCCGGTTTTCTGATCAATATTATATTTGCCTGCCTCTTCCTGGGAATTAAAATTCCTAAACTCTCAAGTATCTGGAAACTAAGCGGACCACAATTAGCTTACGGCCAGATCGTGGCTTGGGGGCAATATGTCGTTGGCATCGGTATTTCTTTATTGATCATTGCTCCTCTTTTTAAATTACCGAAATACTTTGGTGTAATCATCCCTATCGGATTCGAAGGAGGCCACGGTACGGCTGCAGGATTAGCGGAAGTATTTAAACAATACAATTGGGCTAATGGGACAGATTATGCCCTGACCTCGGCAACCCTTGGTATTGTATCGGCTATTGTCGTTGGTACTTGGCTGATCAATTGGGCTGTACGTCGTGGACATGTGCAAAAACTTAAAAAAGATGAAAATTTCAGTGAAAGTAATATCGTCGGCATCTATGATCCCGAAGAACAACCCTCGGCGGGTAAACAAACGGTTTTCTCAGGATCGATCGATACGCTTGCTTTGCATATTGCCGTGGTCGGTATTGCGATCTTTATCGGATATTTATTGAAACTTGGCTTGATCGGCATTGAATCTTTATCTCCGGCTATGCAGAAAAATGGAATTCTTTCTGCATTCCCACTTTTTCCTTTATCCATGATCGGTGGATTGATCGTTCAATTGTTCATATCAAAAGTGCTGAAAAAAGACAAGATCCTTGATAGGGATATATTACAGCGAGTTTCAGGGACATCTTTGGATTTTCTTATCGTTTCAGCAATTGCCATGATCAATTTATCTATTGTATCAGCACAAATGATCCCCTTATTGATCGTTGTGTTGATTGGTATTTTATGGAATGTTTTTTGTGTCATGTTCCTGGCAAAGCGTTTGCTTCCCGATGCATGGTTCGAACGGGCTATTGCAGAAATGGGACAGTCCATGGGCGTAACGGCAACCGGGCTTTTATTATTGCGTGTGGTTGATCCGGAACAGGAAACTCCGGCTTATTCGGCATTCGGCTATAAGCAGTTGTTGCATGAGCCCTTTATGGGAGGCGGTCTCTGGACCTCCATTGCTATGCCTTTGTGCGTCATGAGTGGATCTTGGGTAGTATTATTCATTTCACTTGGAGCCATTGCGATCTGGTTACTGGTTTGGTTCCTGCTTTTTAGAAAGGACATAGCAGCAAGTCGTCAAGATAATAGCTGACAGAATAACAATTATATTTTACATTTATTCGTAAAGGAATAAAGGAATTTTATGAAACGATCATTCATTTTTATTCTCATATTATTTAGCCTTGGATCTTTATTTGCGCTTGAGATATCTCATGCAGAACCCCCGAATTGGTGGAATGATATGGAGCAGGATACCCTGAAGATCCTTATTTTTGGAGATGATTTCACGGAGTGGCAGGCGAATATTAAATCAAAGAGTGTCAAATTAATTCATAAGACCATTTATCCCGATCCTCACTATTACAGTTTAACGCTGAAAGTGAAGAATGCAGGAGATTTTACCATAGATTTCAAACATCCTAATGAAAATGTGACAGTAAAATTACTGTATTCCATAGAAGAGAGAAAACCTCACACGATCCAAAGTATTGATGGCTCTGATGTCGTCTATCTTTTAATGCCGGATCGTTTTGCCGATGGAGACAAAGATAATAATGATAATCCGGGGCATAAAGATCCTGTTCGACCCGAGCATCGATGGGGGAGACGCGGCGGTGATATCCAAGGTGTCATTGACCACTTGGATTATCTGGATGAATTGGGCGTTACGGCTCTGTGGATGACACCCCTTTACGAAAATAATTATATCAATTGCTATCATGGTTATACGCCAACAAATTCCTATGCCATAGATCCCTTTATGGGAGATTTCGATACTTATCATGAGCTTGTGGAAGCCTGTCACGAACGCGGCATCAAAGTTATACAGGATCATATTGTAAATCATATTGCACCAACACATTCGCTGGCTGTCAATCCACCCTCACCAACATGGCTCAATGGGAGTCTAAGTGAACACGAAGGATGTAATTACCGCATTCTTGATATGACGGATACTTACGGTCCCAAAGTGAAACGTGATTTCCCCATAAAAGCTTGGTTTGCCGGGTATCTTGCCGATATGAATATGGCAAATCCCGATGTCGTGGATTATTATATCTATCATGCTATTTGGTGGATAGAGACTATGAAATTGGATGGTATTCGTGAAGATACTTACGCATATTCAGATCTTGAAGGATTGAGTCGTTGGGCTGAAGCTTTAAAAAAAGAATACCCAAAGCTTTTTCTCGTGGGAGAGATCATGGATTTTGATCGAACACGCTTATCCTATTATTTTAATCATGGTCACGAGAATTATTTATCGTCAATAGCTGATTTTGGTTTTTCAAGTGAGATATATCAATTGATCGTTGAGGATAAACCCATAAATGAATTTTATCGAGATATGGCTAATGATTTCATTTATCGGGATCCGAACATGATGCTGACCTTCATGGATAATCATGATATGGGTCGCTTTTATTC
>DAOVOB010000085.1 GCA_030629925.1 Fidelibacterota bacterium | reverse complement strand
AGCAGTTCAAAACGCAAAGGTAAACAACGAATGTCCCACTGTGAAGATGCTTATGAAACCGATTGGGAAAAATACGACAAGTGGTGGGAAAAAGAAGGCAAGAAATCCTATAATGAATTTGACAAAGAACCGAAAGTTGTTGATGCAGAAGAAGTAATCGCTGAATAGAATTTGGTGATAGGTGTAAGTGATAGGCACGTCTGTCCCAAAGCAATAATATAATTGCAGTCTGAAATTGAATATTTACATTAATATAAGGGCTCAAGATATTGAGCCCTTTTTGTATATGCGTAATTTAATGTAATAGAGTTTTAGGGCGAAGAAGAAATGATAAGAGATAAGAGGAATATCTTCATTGAATTCGAAGAACACATTTGCGTTACATATTTCATGCTAACCGGTCGTAGTTCCGATCTTTCGAGGCGAAGGCTGGTTTTACGGTTTATGTTACATGATTATATCTATTATTGAACCACGCTGTGGTTCTTTACTTGCCGATATAAATACACCGGATTTCATCCGGTGTGATCATATTACGACCCCGCCGGAGTTTACCCATGATAGATTTGCCGGCTTGTAATTATTTAGACCACGGAGTGGTCAAATATCGTAGAAAAATATTTCATCACAAAAAAGAACCGCAGTGCGGTTCAATATATTATTGTTCTTAATTTTTGGCTGTTTAGGCTACAATCAGGAAGACAATCTTGTCACTGAATTTGAATAATAAGCTAAAGTATTGAATTCTTATTTATCACTCAGAAAATATTTAATTGTCCTTAATCAATTGCCTGCCCTTCGCCGTGCCATGCCGAAGGCCTACTACGCCAAAGTAGCTTCGGCTACGAAGGCTGTACTTCAGCGAAGGCTGGAAGCCCGTTCAGGGCGAAGAAGGGTCAATTGATTTTAAGGTTTTAAACCTTGAAATATGGATGGTGACTGCAACGGCAATGGAGAATAGAATAATTCGCACTATGATGGAATTTGTAAAAAAGATGGCTGAGGATGTGAGGGTCAACCAAAGCATAGTCAGGATGTAGATCTTGTATTTTAATGCCAGACCTTTTTTGTCTCTATAATCTCTCAGGATCTTGCCAAAAAATCGGTTCCCATAAAGCCTATCATAGAATTTTTGCGAACTATGCGCAAAGCAGGCAGCTGCCAGAATAATGAAAGGGGTAGTTGGAAGAACAGGGAGGATGATTCCGATGATTCCGATGATCAAAAAAATAAACCCCAATACAACAAGGACAATACGGAGGACGGGGTTGTTTGAGATCCTGGTCTCATTTGTATTGTTATGTTGCTGTAATGGTTTCATAGGATTTTATTTGTAGAATCACGCTATAGCGTATCTCTACGGTCATACATTAAATATGTCGCGTCACGTCATGGAGTGATGTTACATTACAGTATTCAAATGATATTATCTTTCGTTATCACAATCTCCGAGATGGTATTCTGTCGATCCTTTTTACCCTCGATTTTAACCGTGTTATAATGCGGGGTCAAGCCGTAAAGAAAGTCTTCTTCGTGACGTTCCCAAAGAACGGTTTGGCGAGTGCCGATGAATTGCTTGGCATAGCTGGTACGTAGGTTCCGGTCAGTATCATCTAGAATATTCGCACGGGCTTTTTTACCCATTTCCGGGACTTGGCCTTTCATGGTGGCAGCAGGTGTACCCTTACGTGCTGAGTAACGGAAAACATGCAAATAGGAAAAGCCGATTTCTTTAATGTAATCCAATGTCTCACAGAACAGAGCATCAGTCTCGCCGGGGAAGCCGACAATGACATCCGTTCCGATGGAAGCCTGAGGAATATATTTTCGGATGGTCTCGACTTTCTTGGTAAAATCGGCGGTCAAGTATTTTCGTTCCATGGCGGCAAGAATAGTATCTGAGCCAGACTGCAGTGAAAGATGGAAGTGCGGCATAACTTTTTTAGATGTTCCGATATGTTTGATCAGATCATCACCGAGTGTGTTCATTTCTATAGATGAGATGCGAATGCGTTCAAGCCCTTTAATAGCTTCCAATGCCTTTACTACATCGATCAGTTGACGACCCTCGTCCGCATAGGCACCAATATCAATACCGGTCAGAACGATTTCTTTGTAGCCGCCTTCAGCAAGGCGCTGAGCTTCTTCGATGGTGTTGTCAAAATCACGACTCACGGAGTTACCGCGGGCATAGGGAACGATACAATAAGTGCAAAAATTATTACAACCTTCTTGTATCTTTAGAAAAGCACGAGTACGGTCGGATGCCGCAACAAAGGCAGAATTTAGTCGCTCATGATTATCTACGGGTGATATGCGAACCAGTTGTTTGCGATCTTTTTCAAAATCATTAATGGCGGAAAAAAGGTCGAATTTATCACGAGTTCCCAGTACGATATCCACGCCTTTGATCTCGGGAGATGTTTCGGGATTGACCTGCGGGAAGCATCCGGCAAGAACGACAATACCATTAGGTGATAAATGCCTTGCTTGATACAGTGCCTGCCGGGTCTTACGATCTGCACGATTGGTGACAGTACAGGAATTTACGACCATTACATCCGCGGGTTCTTCAAAATCGACAGGTGTATAACCTTGTTCTTTCGCGGCATGATTAAGCGCGGCGGTTTCGGCTTGGTTGAGCTTACAGCCAAGTGTATAAAAAGAAATGCTGGGTGAGTTTTTCATATGTTATTTTTTTGGTAGCCAGACTTTGACTTCCATATTCCGGTTTCCCCAATCAAGGGCTTTGTTATGACTTTTAAAGAACAGATCGATATGTTTCCCCTGAATGGCTGAACCACGGTCTTCAACTACGCCGTAGCCGTAATCTTTGATATACATGATTGTGCCCATAGGAAAAATATCAGTATCCGCGGCAATAGTGCCCATTTTGGCTTTTGTGCCACTTGCAGTCAGGCCAATTATTTTGACCTCACCTTCGTGTGGGCCATAAGAATAGACTTTTTGGCCTTTCCAGTTTCGTTCCCAACCGCAGCATTTTCCACATGCACAGTAAGCTGTGACCTGTAAGGTCTCAACAGTATTTGCACGAAAAACGGGTGGACGCAACTGATATTGAAAAACCGAACACGCATTTGTAAACGGTATCATCAAAATGATGATAAGCAACAAATATATCTTAAGTGCTTTGACGCGTTTTTTATTTGTGTTCGTGTTCATGCTCGTGTTCTACTTCTTCTTCTTGTTTTAGAATGGATTCCAGTTCCAGCGGATGCGTGATCTTACCGGTCATGGCTGCTGAGAAACAACTCAATGCGTTTGCCAATATACCACCTGAATGCAATATCTGGGCAGATGTTCCCAAACGGGAGCCCCTGGTATCGGGATGAGAGACAAGCAATTCAAGAAATGATGATGGCAGCAAATCAAAACCTATCTCGGTCAAAATACCTGCAACGCCCATATCCAGCAAATCTCCGTTCACCAATTGTGAGCCGGGCATAATGCAGGATGTCACCGTATCTGCCAAAGGTGTATAGCGGATGAGTTTTAATCCGGCTTGAATATCCGCATAGCGACAGGATGTATCACCACCGATAAAAATTTGCGCTGTTTCGTGTCCGTCTTTATCGGTTATAGGTCCAATCTTGATCGCATCTTTTTCTTTCCATGCAATCATGGGATGTATTTTTTGAAGTTCGATCTTGATCGTCGAATTTATGTTCGCTTCTTCATCGGGAAAATAATAATGACCTTCCCCTTCACTGCGATCTTGTAAAAAGGCCATCACGGTGTCATCAACCTGGAAGAGAAGGTGATCATAACCGAGCCCGATAAGAGTGCGTGCTAAATTAAAACGTTCATTCAGAGGGAGAGCATTCAATCCTTCGCCGTGGATCTCAAGCAAGGTGTTTTTATCTTCGGGGAGTTTGAAATAATTGATCAAATAAAGTGCGATATCGGTTCCGCCGATCCACTCGCCGGGTTTACCCTGAAGCACGATATTCATCGTTTTGGGTTCCGGGTTATCTAAGTTGCCGTTCTCAAGAAGAGAAAGCATTTTCTTTTCATCTAAAAGAAGGACATAAGTCCCTAATACTGAAAGTTCCAGAAGATTCTTATCTGTAGTAGCCAAAACAGAACCGGGCAGAGCCAAACCATCTTCAGCGGAAACAAGTGCGGGCATGCCGGTACGACCGGATGGATAATATTCCACTCCCTTTGTTCTCAAAACTTGGATGTCTTTCATGTCCACAGTATCATCGATAGGAAGACGATTGTTGATGATCAACGCAGGGATCTTAGCTGAACTTAGATCCTTTGCAAAATATTTTATATTATGAGTGTTCAGAATAACCTGGTCAACTTTACCTTTTGCCGTTTCAAGCAGTTGATGTATCATGGTCATATAATTGGCTCCGTAATAAAAATGTTCAGATAGCGACGATTTTTTAGCATGTAGCCCCAATCCGAAACAATAACCCGATGCTTGAAATATTGCAAGCTATGTTGAAAATCTTTTTCTGCCGAATGCGGCGGCTCGATTTCCAGCTGAATGGTTGGGATGATCTGCGTTCCCGTGTTTTCCAGTTCTTCAAGAAGTGACAAGCGAATAGCCTCGTAATTTTCATCGGGGATGCGGCAGGATGTTTTAATGATAAAATTATCTGTAAAAGGAGCAAGGGTTTTTACATCCTGTCCGGCAAGCCTTTGTCGTCCGCGATTATGTTCGTCTTCTTTCCAGGGTAGAACATTGAGCATGATTTTGCATTCGGGATCAATGTTATGAATTCTTTTATTTGCTTTTTCCATGAAGGTCGTGATCACGCCTGTTTTCCACTGTATCCAGGCATTTTCATGATCATTCAGAATCCACTCATTTATCTCGTTTGCGGAAGAAGTTTTAGGAAATTCGATAAGTGCATGTTCGGAAAATGATTTCAAACACATAGGGCAGAAGCAATAATTACGGCTGTGAGCAACAAGCATATCCGGACAAATATCAGTCTGTTCAAGTGGGAAGGAAAGGTTATTTAAATAAATGCCATCGGGTTGAAGTATTAGCATGACCTCTTCGATTGCCTGCAATTTATATTCCCGATAATCCGGGTCTGTCGGACAAAGTGCCGAAAGATTTTCAGAACCCGTGCGCGAGCCAAATTCGTCCACGGCCCGTATAGCGGGTTGTGAACGATATGTATAATTATCCCGAAAGATGGGTATTTGCGCGACAAAATTGATATTCCGTTTGCGAAGTGCATGGCGAAAAGCAAGAAGTTCCGTTCCATATTCCCAGCGTTGGGGAAGTACATCCGAAGGATAGTAGGCTGTGCCGTCTTCCATAACCGGAACGATCACATGGGTCACGCCCGCTTCTTTTAACTCATCGGCCAGAGCACCCATTTCACCACCGTAGCGTTGTCTTACTTCGGGTTTTTGCAACAGCACATGTACACCCTTCACGTGTTCAAAACGCGAGCAGCCGCTTAAAGCTAAGAGCAATACAAACAATATGGTGCGTGCCATTTTCATCTTGGGAAGATAGGGTATAATTTACGCTATGTCAAGGAGATACGGGCAAAACGCTTTTGCGTTTTGCGTGAACGGTAAACGGCCGTGAACCGTGTTAAGTGAAGAGTTTTCAATTATTAATGTTAAAAGACTATTTACCCTATCACAATTTACCGCTTCTTGCTATTTACTACTTACTGTTCACCAATTAGAAAAAGGGCCCGAAAATCGAGCCCTTACAATTTGTATTCACGCGTTACACGTCACGAGTTACGCGTTTCGATCTTCTAGTCACTCGTTACGT
>DAOVOB010000058.1 GCA_030629925.1 Fidelibacterota bacterium | reverse complement strand
TAGCCTCGAGGTCACTCTTTGGCACATTTCCAATTACCTGATCAACGACCTGCCGTCCCTTCACATAGAGAAGAGTGGGAATGGAACGAATTCCAAATTGGCCTGCAACCATAGGTGAATTATCAACATTCACTTTGGCGATCACGACTTTTCCCTCGTGATCTTTAGCAATTTCTTCAAGTTTTGGGGTGATCATACGACAGGGTGCACACCAAGGTGCCCAGAAATCCACAATGACGGGTAAGGGGTTGTCTAATACCTTCGCCTGGAAATTCTGATCCGTGACTTCGATCGCTAATTGTGACATATATTCTCCTTTTATTTTTTTTCGGCTAAATATAATAATTATTTATTCAATGTGTTATGAAAATCTAGGCTTTTATCCACTGAATAATCTCTTTAAGAGTCGCTCGTTTACCATACATAAGTAAGGTGGTTCTGAATATCTTGGAACCTGCCCAGGAAATAGCTGTAATCCAAGCAATGAGATAGAGCATCATCAACAATATTTCCCATAATGGAGCGGAAAGCATCCCGATCTTCAGGATCATCATAAAAGGTGTTGTAAGAGGAATAAATGATAGAATACCTGTTAGCGGTGTACCCGGATTCATTATGATGGGTTGTATCAGCATAATAGGTAAAACCGCAAAGAGAGATAAGTAACCAACCGACTGTTGTGCTTCTCGTTCATTATCAAATAATGAGCCCAAACTTACATACAATGCGGCGTACATAAAGTAGCCCATAATGAAGTATAAAAAATACCAGAGTATGTTCGGAGTAAAGACATCCCCGGGACTGAGATCTATGTTCAGCAGAGTACCGCCATAGAGACTGAATATTAAAATGATCACAAGATAGATCGTGATCTGAATAACCCCCAGCATTCCGATACCGAGTATCTTACCCATCATGAGCTGATTGGGTTTAATACTTGACATCATGATCTCAAGAATACGGTTCGAGCGTTCTTCAATGACCCCGCTGATCAACATAGAGGAGCTCATGACAATTCCCATGACAAGAAGCCATAAGAAGACACCCGGCACACCATAACGAACGATCAGATTGGATTTAACGGCATCTCCGCTATCACCCACCTCATAGATCGTAATATCCGGTCGTTCGAGGACATAATCCATGTCTTCTTTTGTCATGCCGAGCGCAACAATACGTTTCTCCATGCTGTACTGACGCATTGCACTTTTCAGCTTAGATATTTCTTCAAGCCCAACATTTTCATCGTGGTAAATATTTATTTCGGCATTATTCATAAAACCAGGATGGATAACGATAACAATACCGGCAATATTATCTTTAACAAGTGCATTGATCAAAGTATCGTGATTTTCCGATGTGGTTTGATATTCTTGAATAGTATAGATCGCCTCACCATCATCAGATTGGAATTGTTCATTCAAATGCTCTGCTACTTCGGTATAGATTCCATTTCCCTGATCAATGATACCCATATCTTTTGCTTCAATATTTCCGCTAAAAGCAAGAAGTGATGGGACAATAGAAATAAGTAAAACAACAAATGGCATAAAAACGGAGATAATAAATGCCTTTGACTTCAATCCTCGGCGCAATTCCCATTGTGCGATGGTTAATGTCTTATTCATCTGAATCTCCTATCAATTCAATAAATGCCTTATCCAAACTACCACCATGTTTTTCCATGATATCTTTCGTCTTACCCATCGTAATGATCTTCCCTTTGTGGATCAGGCACATAGAATCACAGTTCTCTTCAACTTTTGCCATCTGATGCGTACTGAGAATGATGGTACGATCCTGAGCTTTGAAGTCTTTGATAATATCCTGAAGGATCTTTTGATTGACAGGATCTAAACCGGTAAAAGGTTCATCCAAGATCATTAAGACCGGATCATTGATCACAGCAATAATGAACTGTACTTTTTGTTGATTCCCTTTAGAAAGTTCCGCGACTTTTTTATCCGCAAGATCTTCAATTTTGAGTCTCGAAAACCAATAATTTGCTCTCCCTTTTACTTCAGCTACAGGAATAGATTTCAGTCTACCAAAATATTCGACAACATCCCGAACCTTTGCTTTCTGATAGATACCTCGTTCTTCAGGCAAATAACCGATACGCTTATGATCGCAGGATATACTGGGCTTCCCATCAATACTAATTAGTCCCGAATCCGGTTGAAGAATATCCATGATCATACGAAGTGTGGTGGTTTTTCCTGCACCATTGGGACCAAGAAATCCAAATACCTCTCCAACAGGGATATCCAGTGAAATATTATCCACCGCTTTGATCCCCGTAAAAGATTTACTGACCTTGTCAATTTTCAGCATTATATTTCCTTTAAATAATCTTGGGTTATAAATATATTAACAAAACCTGTTGTGTGAAACACAAATTCAAGTCGCAAATTATCAAAAACACCATAAATAATGTCATCTCGACTAAGTCCGTAGCTGACGGACGCATGGAGAGATCTCAAAATAATCAAATTAAGTTAAAGATTGTTCTTTTCTTTAATTTCCGTAAAATAATTTGAGATTTCTCCACTCGTTCGTTCCTCTCTCGGTCGAAATGACATCAAAAAAAACTATTGACAGCAAATAATTTGCCTCACGAGCTTTAAATGCTCATCACAATTATCATGACTGGCAACTCCCTTTGCAAATTTAACTAGATCGGCATATTGGAAAAATGTTTGCAGGTCGTTCATAAACTCTGCATCTACATGTTCTTTTAATGCCGGAATGAGTTCTGAGGTTGTCAGTTCTTGCAGATGTATAAAATATATATTTTCAAAATAATCTCGTGAAATATATGTCAATTCCAGATAAAATTGTTTCCATTTTTCCTTGTCTGGGTAATTCTTTTTTTCAAGAGCGCTTAAATAATGCTCCGCTTTTTCTTTGGGTGTTTCCCAGTTCTCTTCGATCACTTGTTTCTTTTTAGATTTATGTTTGATACCCAATATTAAAAGAAATACACTCCCGGCAAGTAAAAATAAAGCAATTGTAAATTCCCACCAGATCATTAATGCCAAAGGCAGCGGAGGTGTCATCGCTACCGGGGCAGCAGAGCTATCAAGCATGGAATATATATATAGGTATTTCTCGGGTGTAAAGATCGTATCGGGTTTCCCAAATCCTGTGGAATCCGTTTTAATGATCGGCATAGCTGGAATATGAACGAAACCTGTATCAAACCTAACTGCTTCAACATTCAAATCAATAAAATGACGGTGTTTTTTTATTCGTTCTGAAGCTTGAACATCGATGATCTCAAGATCCTTGATCCACATCTGCACATCAGGTAGAACAAACACATGACGTTCACCACCCGATATGGTATAATTCAGTTTTATTCTATCACCAATATATAATTTTTCCTCATTCACCTTGAAATCCAGCTTCACTTCCTGAGCAAAAAGAGTTCCCGCGATCATAAGGAGAAAAAGGATTCGTTTCATCGGTATTGGTGTTTACCTCTTGTTTTAAAGAAACGGTTTAATGGCCCTATATATGAGACATCTGTAGGTATATGGATCAGATCTGTTTTATTCTTTCGGCACATTCTTTCAAGTTCATCTGTACGTTTTTTATAATGATCGGCATATTGATCACGTACTTTTTTTACAGACGTATCAATAACTATCTTCTCCCCTGTTTCTGCATCGTAACAGGAAAACAGTCCGATATTTGGAAGCGCTTTATCCAGAGGATCCACAATATTGACCATAATAAGGTCATGTTTGTTCGAAACAGCCTTCAGCGCGTTATCAAAGTCTGTATCGTAGAAATCGCTGATCAGAAAAACAATGCTCTTCTTGTGGGCAACGCGTGAAAGAAACTGAAGCGCATTCTCTATGCGAGTTCCCTTCCCCTCATATTCACCGAAAAGGACCTCGCGAATAACCTGCATAGCATAACCCTTGCCCTTACGGGGAGAGAGATATTTCTCAACATCATGTGTAAAATTGATCAAACCGACCTTATCGCCATTGCGAATTGCTGAAAAAGCTAAGACGGCACAAATTTCCGCTGTGATCTCGCTTTTGAAACGCTCGGTACTCCCCACTCGCCCCGAAGCTGAAACATCCACTAAAAAATAGACAGTCAACTCCCTTTCTTCTTCCATGACTTTGATAAAGGGTTTGTTATTTCGAGCGGTTACATTCCAATCAATCATTCTAACGTCGTCACCCGGTTGATACTCGCGCACTTCAGAAAAGGACATTCCCTTTCCTTTAAAAATCGAACGATATTCACCTGAGAACACGTCGTTTACAATACGGCGTGTTTGGATTTCAATTTGTTTTACTTTATGTAATATCTCTCGGGACAGCATTAGGGTACCGGAATAGTATCGAACACCGTTTGAATAATATCTTCAACCGTTACATCTTCCGCTTCGGCTTCAAAAGAAAGCAATATGCGGTGACGCAGGACATCCATACCAACTTCACGAATATCTTCAGGCGTAACATAACCTCGATGTTGTATAAAAGCATGTGCTTTGGCTGCACGAACAAGATTTAAGGATGCTCTGGGTGAAGCTCCGACATCAATAAGTCCACTTATGGATTCGATATTATATTTTTCAGGATAACGGGTTGCAAAAACAATGTCTGTCACATATTTATGGATCTTTTCATCCACATAGATACTGCGCACGATATTCCGTGCATCCATGATCTGTTTCGGTTTAACGACAGGTGATATTTTTTCGGGTAAAACATTTGAAGTCATGAGTGTCAACATACTCATTTCTTCATCCTGGCTGGGATAATCTACTTTTACTTTCAGCATAAATCGGTCGACCTGTGCTTCGGGTAAAGGATAGGTTCCTTCCTGTTCAATAGGATTTTGTGTAGCAAGGACAAGAAAAGGTTCTTCGAGAAAATATGTTTTATCACCAATCGTGACCTGCTTTTCCTGCATGGCTTCAAGAAGTGCAGCTTGTACTTTTGCAGGCGAACGGTTGATCTCATCCGCGAGAATAATATTTGCAAAGATCGGTCCTTTTTTGACGTCAAAGGATGATTCTTTTTGGTTGTAGATCAAGGTTCCGATAAGGTCGGAAGGAAGTAGATCCGGTGTAAACTGGATACGATGAAAAGTTGTATGGATCGCTTGTGCCAATGATTTAACGGCCAAGGTTTTTGCAAGTCCGGGGACGCCTTCCAGTAAGATATGTCCTTCGGCTAATAGTCCAATAAGCAAACGCTGGACCATTTTTTCTTGTCCGATCAGTACCTTGCGTAATTCAGCCTGAATAGACTCAAGGAAGACACTTTCTTTTTGTATTTGTTCATTCAATACGGCAAGATTAAAGCTCATGGTTACCTCTTCTATTCGCTGGTTTCACTTTTCATGATACCTTTTAATTCTTCTATCTGGTCAAGTGCTTTGCCCAGGTTCCGTAGTTCAAATTGTACGGATTCAATCAAATCATGCTTAGGATAATCACGAATAAATCTTTCATATTCCACTTTTGCACGATCTTGATCATTCATGATATTAGCTAAAGTATATCCTGCCATAAAGCGTGCTTTTGGAGCATCAACATGAGAAGGATATTCATCAGCAATAAAATCATATTTGGTAATGCAGGTCTCAAAATCCTGAAGATCACCGGCATATATCTCAGCCAGACGATAAATTGCCTTTACTGCCAAGGCATCATCCGGATAAATATTTGAAAGTTTTTCGAACGTTTTAATTGAGCGGCTTACTTTTTCCTGCTTGTATTGTTCAGTGCCATCTTGGAACATTTCTTCTGCTGTCCGGTTGTCGGAACATGAAAAGATCAGCATGGAAATCAAAAGCAGGGTTACTAATTGTTTTCTCATTGTACTTAACTCCTAAATTTCAATTTAAAGTCAGATAATTTATAATATATTAAAGCTAAAATGCAAATAAAAGTCCAATGTTAATATAATCCCAAAAATCTTCTTTAACACGAACACGATCAAGAGCTATATTGGGATTATTTAGAATGATAGGGATTTCAATCCTGATAGGTCCAATGGGTGTTTTATAATAGATTCCAAATCCGGTATTGACGTAATAATCACCCCAGTTTGTAATATTGGAAAAATCATTACCCAGCATACCAACATCCAGAAAAGCATTTATACCAAAATTCCAAATAAGATCTGCTCGCAATTCAACATTTCCCATTAATTTCGCTTTCCCGGCATAGATCTCGGTCATTGATGAATCGCTTCTCATCACTTCATATTCATTACCCAGGGATTTTCTCCATCCCCTGATCGTCGATTCACTTCCCAACTGATAGATCATAAGTGGGTCGATGGTTTCCATATCAAAAAACTGTCCGGCTTCCAGTCTACCTGCTAAAACTAAGTTCCTGGCAAGTCGGGCATAAGCATTTACTGAACTTTCAAGTCGAAAATATTCTGTTGCCGTATTACTTTCTGTACCTAAAACATACCCACCATAAAGCAGAATGTTCCATCCTTTTGTAGGGTAAATAAAACTATCTCGATTATCATACCTGCCCTGAATTGAAATCTCGGTTTGTGGTTCAAATTGACTGGGGATATTATCCAGCTCGCTTTTAAAATTTCTTAAAGATACTGAAAAACGTGTATAGATATTTCGGTTATAACGCCAAATACTTGACATATTTATACCGTATTCGGTTCTGATCTCTCCTTCTTGAATAAGATCAATATCGGTCGTATCTCTTTCTGCAAATGGGTCATAAGCCTCTCGATCATAATAGACCTTGAACGTTGTCGGTAAGCGAAGAAAAAACAGCCATGGAACAGTATAAGCAATCTCTGAATTGATTAAATTTTCAATATTATTATTTTGGATCAAGGCCTTGTAGGTAACACCTACCCTGAATCGGTGTGCACGCTT
>DAOVOB010000012.1 GCA_030629925.1 Fidelibacterota bacterium | reverse complement strand
GGTGGGGATTGCTAACCCCGGGGATATGTTCTTAAGCGAACGAAAAAAAGGTGCAATCGGATCGGTTGTGACCTGCGGTATGGAAGGAAGCCGGCCATTGCTGGTCGAGATCCAAGCCCTGGCAGCACGGGCAGCTTATGGGACTCCTCAACGGCATGCCAGTGGAATTGATCAAAAAAGACTACAACTGCTTCTTGCCGTGATCGAGCGGCAATTGGATATTCCTGTTTCACAATATGATATATTCGTTAATATTGTGGGAGGTATGAAACTGAAAGAACCCGCTATGGATCTACCGGTAATCGCTGCGATCTATTCTTCGGTTAAGAATATTCCACTTCCGGATAATACGGCCGTCATTGGTGAGGTTGGATTAACCGGAGAAACCCGATCTGTCATGCGAGTAGAACAGCGGGTAAAAGAAGCGGTGAGAATGGGCTTTGATCGATTGATCTTGCCCGCATCCGTGAAAAAGAAGATTGATGATAAAAAGATTACATTTAAATTTATTAAAGATATTGTAGAGTTAATGGGGCCACAAGTATAATTGCGGTAACTTGCTGCTTCCTTGGTAGGAGAAGAAGATGAAAAAGACACTAATCTTCCTTGCGCTATTAAACATATTGTTATCAAGCTGTTTTCTTCCGGAACCTCCGATAAATAATATCGGAGAAACCTATTTCTATCTGGCGGATACGAACGGAACATCCGGAACAACCTTCCACTCCGGTGAATCGTTCTATATGAAATTTTGCCTGACGAATACAATGGGGGATTCTCTCGATTTTGTTATGGGAGATGGCGGTCCATTTGTAAGATTTTATATCTATCAAGAGAGTCAATACATTGCAGGATCAACGGATGGTTTGAGCTTTATACTTCCCATAATAAATTTTACTTTTGCTCCCGGAGATTCCATGATCGGTACATGGCTAGCGCCAACAAGCTTTTGGCAGGATCCCATAATTACTTTAAGTCCGGGAGAATATCGTGCTTTGGTTGATTTTCCCCAGTTCGATGTTCTGCAGACCGATACCATCGAAGCGATAAATTTTACGGTTATAGAATAAATCAATATAAAAAAGAGATTATAAATGCAACTAAATATTAGTTGCATTTTGCGTAAAAATGTTCTATATTAAAGTATGAGCAA
Source organism: Fidelibacterota bacterium (assembly GCA_030629925.1). GTDB lineage: Bacteria > Fidelibacterota > Fidelibacteria > Fidelibacterales > Fidelibacteraceae > M50B103. Next base: position 12,393 of record DAOVOB010000012.1, on the reverse strand, counting down.
AATAAATAAGTTATTAAAGAAAATTGAAAATAGAGCAAGGGATTTAACATACAGTGAATTGAAAAAAAATACTTTCTGCATTGGGCCATGTTGAAGATAATCGTGGTCAAACTTCTGGTTCAAGAGTGGCCTTCATTAATATTGATATAAAACATGCCATAAGATTGCATAAACCACATCCTGGAAATGTGCTAAAGCAATATCAGGTCAAACAAATTCAGAAGGAATTGAAAGATAAAGGATTTATATAATGAAAGATATTCTGAAATACAGGAACTTCATCGGGTCTGCTCACTTCAGCATGGAAGATGAAGTATTTTATGGTAAGATTATGGGAATAAATGATTTGATTAGTTTTGAAGGTTCTTCGGTAAAAGAGCTTAAAATCTCATTTGAAGAAGCCGTTGAAGATTATATTTATCTTTGTGAGAAAATGGGGAAGAATCCTTTTAAGTCTTATAAAGGGTCTTTAAATGTCCGCATTGGTTCGGATTTGCACAAAAAAGCTGCTGAAAATGCAGCAATGCAGAGTATAACGCTTAATCAATATATTCAGAAAGCGATCTCAAAAGAGGTTAATGAAGAGGGTGAACCGTATTCTGTAGATAAAAGTAAGAATTAACTCGTTATTTCCTCTCAACATAAGCAATAATGCCCCAAACTTACTAATATTCACCCGATTCTCTAAAAAACTATTGCAAATCCGCCTATTCTTTATATATATTTGGTGCTTTTTTGTAGTCCCGGAAGACATAAACAAAAAAGAACATGAAAACCTAGAAAAAGGAGTTAGCGTTGAGCACTTTCTCAGCCAAACCGACAGACATCAAGCATGATTGGTATGTAGTGGATGCCGAAGACCTCGTCTTGGGTCGCCTTGCCAGTCAAGTTGCACAGATTCTGCGCGGCAAACACAAACCTATTTATACTCCGCACATGGATACCGGCGATTTCGTCGTGATTATCAATGCGGAAAAAGTTCGCTTAACCGGAAATAAAGCTGAAAGCAAAAGCTATTTCCGTCATACCGGTTTCCCGGGTGGAACGCGGACAACCTCTTATAAACAGATGATGGATAAATATCCTGAACGGATAATCCAGAAAGCTGTTAAAGGCATGGTTCCCCATAATCGTCTTGGTCGTCAGATCATGAAAAAACTTAAAGTTTATGCGGGCCCGAACCATGAACATGAAGCACAACAACCCAAACCCCTGATCATTAAGTAGGAGTAGGTAAAATGGCAAACGTAAAGCATGAAACCATTATCATCGGTCGCCGTAAATCCTCCGTAGCTAGAGTGATCGCCCGACCGGGTAGTGGTAAAGTTATTATTAATAAACGCGAAATGAATGATTATTTTGGTCGTGAGACCTATTCAATGGTTATTCGCCAACCCCTTGAATTGACAAAGATGGACGGAAAGTATGATTTCTTTGTTAATGTAAGAGGCGGTGGATTGACCGGCCAGGCCGGAGCAGTTCGTTTGGGTATCAGTCGTACATTGATCGCCCTTCATCCTGATCTTCGTCCCGAATTGAAAGCAGCCGGGTTCTTAACTCGCGATTCACGAAAAGTCGAACGTAAGAAATACGGTTTACGCGGTGCTCGCCGTGCATTCCAGTTCTCGAAACGTTAATCAAATTATCGGAGTATCGAATATATGGAAAATGTAACCATTGAAAATCTGATCAGTGCCGGTGCCCATTTTGGTCATTTGACCAGCAAATGGAATCCTAAAATGAAAAAATACGTGTTCATGGAAAAGAACGGTATTCACGTCATTGATCTTGAACAGACATTAAAGGCTCTTGAAAAAGCCTCTAAATATTTAAGCGATGTTGTACGCAACGGTGGGGAAATCCTCTTCGTCGGTACAAAGAAACAAGCTAAGAACGTCCTGGAAGACGAAGCCATTCGTTGTGGTGCTCACTATATCACCGAACGTTGGTTGGGTGGGGCATTGACCAATTTCCAGACAATTCGCCGCTCGATCCGTCGCCTTGAACAACTTCAGCGCGAAAGTGAAAATGAAGACGCTTGGAAGAACTTGACCAAAAAAGAAATTCTCGGCCTTATGCGCGAACGTGAAAAACTTGAATTGCTGCATCGTGGTATTCAAAACATGCGCCGTTTACCTGACGCGATCTTTGTTGTTGATACTGTTGAAGAAAAAACAGCTGTTCATGAAGCACATAAACTGGATATCCCCATTATTGGTATCTTGGATACGAATGGTGACCCTGAAGCTGTTGATATTCCTATCCCAGCTAATGATGACTCTATTCGTGCCATTCACCTGATCACAAAGACACTTGCGGATACCATCATGGAAGCAAAACGCGGTAGCAAGAAACAACAAAATGATGTTCCTGCTGCAAAAAAAGAAGTAGTTAAAATAGTAAAAAGATTTGAAAAGAAGTAACGAGGAAAATAAATGCAAATCACTGCAGCTATTGTAAAAGAATTACGTGATAAAACAGGCGCCGGAATGATGGACTGTAAAAAAGCCCTCACAGAAACCAACGGCGACGTAGATAAAGCTATTGATACACTTCGTGCAAAAGGTATAGCCAAAGCTGAGAAAAAAGCCGGCCGTGTTGCAAAGGAAGGTATCATATATTCTTATATTCATCCAACAGGCCATAATCTTGGTGTTTTAGTTGAGATCAACTGCGAAACAGATTTTGTTGCCGCTACTGACCCATTCGTAGCATTTGCAAAAGATATCGCTATGCAGATCGCTGCCATGGCTCCTATCGCTGTAAAACGCGAAGAGATCTCTGCAGAAGTTGTTGAACGCGAAAAAGCCGTTTACAAAGAACAAGTTCTCAACGAAGGCAAACCTGAACATATTGCTGATCGTATTATTACCGGTAAATTGAATAAATTCTATAAAGAAAACGTTCTACTAGAACAAGAATTCTTTAAAGATACAGATAAAACAGTAGAAACTTACCTAAAGGAAACTATCGGCACGTTAGGAGAAAACATTGCCATAGCCCGTTTTGCCCGCTTTAAAGTCGGCGAAGCAGCTATTGCTGATTCTGACGAATGAAGAGCAACGTGCTGGATGTGCTTACTCAATGAGTTATCATAGAATCCTGCTAAAATTAAGTGGTGAAGTACTTGGCGGCGTCAAAGGACACGGAATAGATCCTGACGCCGCTTCTTATTTTTCCCAAGAACTTAAACAGATCCACGATAAAAATGTCCAGATCGGCGTTGTTATTGGTGGGGGGAATATATTTCGTGGCGCGAAAAATATCACCAGTATCGACCGGGTAAGCGGTGATCACATGGGTATGCTTGCAACCGTGATCAATGCACTGGCTTTGAGAGATACTTTTGAAAAAGCCGGAATGAAAAGTGTGGTAATGGTCCCTCATAATATTACAGGACTGACCTTAGCCTTCGATCGTCTGAAAGCACTTGAACTTCTTGAACAGAGAGTTATTGTTATCTTTGCAGGTGGCACAGGGAATCCCTATTTTACCACCGATTCAGCCGCAGCATTACGTGCTTCGGAGATCGATGCGGATATCTTGCTTAAAGGGACTAAGGTGGATGGCGTTTATACCGCCGATCCCGTTGAAGATCCTTCAGCTACACGATATGAAACCGTTTCCTACGATGAAGCCATTGATAAAAAATTACGCATTATGGACATGAGTGCCATGGCACTTTGCCGCGATAATATGATGCCAATTAAAGTATTTGATTTTACTAAAGCCGGAGAATTGCTCCGAGTTGTTTCCGGACAAGCTGTCGGAACCCTGATCACAGAATAAAATAAGGAGTTTGGCCATGCAGAATGAAGTATATTCTTATTGTGAAGAACTGATGAGTAAATCTCTTGCTCATTTAGACCATGAATTCAATAGTTTGCGAACCGGACGTGCTACGCCATCACTTCTTGAGGGCATAAAAGTAGATTATTACGGATCACAAACACCTCTTTCTCAATGTGCAACTATCTCAGTGCCTGAAGCACGCCTTCTAGTCATCCAGCCTTGGGATAAGTCTTTATTGGCGGCTGTAGAAAAAGCTATTCAAGCTGCTAATCTAGGTTTAAACCCTATCAATGATGGCGCTTTGATCCGCGTACCTATTCCTGCTATGACCGATGACCGTCGCCAAGAATTAGTAAAAATTGTTCATAATATGACCGAAGAAGGTCGTATTGCGGTTCGCAGTATTAGACGTGAAGCAAATGAAAGAATTAAAAAACTGGAAAAGAGTAAAGATATTTCAGAAGATAATTTAAAAGATGCTCATGACGAAATACAGAAAATTACCGATAAGTATATTGAGAAAATGAACGTGATCCAGAAAGAAAAAGAGAAAGCTATTTTAGACGAATAGTAAGGATAGAGGTCAAGATTAGCGCTGCAAAATGTGAAGCATTTTGCGATAGTATTCTATTATAGATTGTAGAGCCACAGCATGCTGTGGCTCTTGTTATGTAAGCATGGAAATTTATTATATATTTCTGCATTAATACTTTAAATAAAAAAGAGCTGTCAATTGACAGCTCTTTTAATTTGTATAATAAATGGACTTATTTAAGTCAATTTAGAATGCATAACGAATAGAAATAGCAGCATCGCCCCATGAATCTGTCCAACCACCGAGTATATCAATACCAGGTTTATAGTCGAGAGATGCGGTTATTGGGAAATTAATAAGAGGTTCTAAATCATATTCTATGCCAACAATTCCTGCAATACCTAGAGCAATATCATTGCGATCCCAAATAGATCCTGATGCCCAGTATCCAACATGTACACCACCACCAAAGAACCATGAAAGGCCTTCGATTTCACCAATTGATAATGGTTTATGCCATTCATATAAACCGGTAATAATAATTCCCTTGTGGTAGGTTAGAAGTACTTCTGCTGAGTTACCTTCAGATAGAAAATATCTGGCCGTAAAACCCGAATTAGGTCCACCGCGTAAACCGGCATCAAGTTTTTTGGTATCCAATTCTTCTTGTGCAAATGCAAATGATACTGCAAGTACAACGATCATGATGACAACTAAAAGTTTTTTCATCTTTTCTCCTTTTCCCGTGAGTTAATTGTGTTACTATTTTTTTGAATAAGAAAATAACGACGCTTTAGATTAAACTTATTTATATGCTTATTTCTTATCCGAATACAATATATAAAGCATATAGTTAAAAGTCATGGAAAAAAATAAATATATTGGAGCTATGCGCTAGAGAGATATAAATAAAATATAACCCCTTGTGTGAAACTAATACATAAGTGTAATACAACTGTCATTTCGATTGAATTTTCAGTCATTTGGCTGAAAATGAATAGAGAAATCTCAAACATTTAATAAAATTGTGTGGTTTGAGATCCCTCGACTATACTCGAGATGACAAAAAGCATTCCCTATTAGGTGTTTTACCTATTTTACACAAAGGGTTAAAATATATTATTTATCAAAAAAAAGAGCCGTACAAGTACAGCTCTTTTCTCTATGTTAATTGTTTTATTTAGAAAGAATAACGAAGAGATAAAGCGACATCACCTAAGTTAAATGACCAATAACTGATGATATCATAACTTGGTTTATAGTCTAAGGAAATACTCAAAGGAAAATCAATAAGATTTTCTATGTCGTATTGAATACCGACAACAGCATCCAGTCCAAGAGCAAAATCACGATTAACCCAAGTTGTTCCATTCCATCGTGGCGATGCACCTGTCCAATAACCCATATGAAGTCCGCCGCCAAAATACCAAGAAAGATTTTGGGTTTCTCCAATTGGCTTATGCCATTGATACATACCGGTAAGAATAACGCCTCTGAATCCGGGAGTACTGACCACAACTTCAACTTTGCTGTCTTCGCTAACAGCAAGTCGAGCTGTAATACCACCAAAATTGTTCATAATACCAAGGCGCAAGCCGGCATCCATTTTTTTAGTATCCAATTCTTCTTGTGCAAATGCAAAGGATACAGCAAGTACAACGATCATGATGACAACTAAAAGTTTTTTCATCTTTTCTCCTTTTCCCGTGAGTTAATTGTTTTACTATTCTTTTTTGAATAAGAGAATAACAATGTCTTAGATTGAACTTATTTATATGCTTATTTCTTATCCAAGTACAATATATAAAGCATATAATTAAAAGTCATTAAAAATATTAATATTTTTAGATCTGAAAAGCAGTAAAATAAATTGGCTTTTAATTACTGAAATCCTTACCTTTCGCCATAAAATAAGGTCCATGAAATGAAAAAAATATTTTTACTGTTATTATTAACATCAATTGCATTCTCAGCCATCCCCGATGGCTATTATGATAATGCATCCGGATTGTCCGGCACAGCATTAAAAGCTGCTTTGCATGGAATTATTGATGGGCATACAGTTCTTTCATATACCCCTGGTGTTTGGGATGCTTATCAAACGACAGATTTGAAAGCAAATGGAAAGATTTGGGACATGTACAGTGCCTATGAATACACATTTAGAACTGATCAGAACAGTGGCAGTACACCTGGATCAGAAGGTGTAGATTATAATCGAGAACATTCTTGGCCACAAAGTTTTTTCAATAAAGCCACGCCTATGGTAACAGATCTTTTCCATGTCTATCCATCGGATACCTATGTAAACGGGAAAAGGAGCAATTACCCATATGGAGAAGTATCATCCGCAAGTTATACATCAACAAACGGATCCAAGTTGGGAACAGCGCGTTCAGGCTTGGGATACACCGGAACCGTTTTTGAACCGATAGATGACTATAAAGGAGACTTTGCCCGTACTTATTTTTATATGGCAACACGTTATTACACGGAGGATGGAAGTTGGTTAAATTGGGCGATGGCAAATGGCGTTGAGTTAAAAGATTGGGCTATTGCTATGTTTCTTCAATGGCATTATGCCGATAGTATTAGTACAAAAGAAATTAATCGTAATAATGCTATTTATGCATTACAACACAACCGCAATCCTTTTATCGATCATCCTGAATATGTATCCTATATTTTTGGTGGCGAAGTCCCCAGCGAATTAGACGCTCCGGTTGCGGCATCGGCAACAAATATAGATTCTTCTTCATTTACGGCTAATTGGTCTTCTGTAGCCTCAGCGACAGGATATAAATTATATGTATCGGAAGATGCCGCATTTAATTCCTTGTTGTCCGCTTATGATCCGAAATTACTGACGGCTCTTTCTGAAACGATCAATTATTTAACACCTGAAACAGCTTATTATTATAAACTCAAAGCCTTTGATGCCGATGGCGAAAGTGCTTTTTCAAATGTCATCAGCCTGACTACGCTTGAAGGAGCTGATACGGTTGCAATTGAAACTGTTATTCCCGAAACATTCCGGGTTGGTAATACATATCCCAATCCATTTAATCCAAGATGTATTCTGCCATTGGAATTGACCTATGATACATATACAGAAATTTCCTTGCTTGATGTTCTTGGAAATGAAAAACAGCATCTTTTTACAGGCATGATGTCTGCAGGCGCACATCAAATTGATATTAACGGCACAGATCTTTCAACCGGCCTCTATTTTGTGCTTGTGAAATATAATTCGGCAAATGTGATGCGAAAGATACTCTTGATCAAATAAAGCATAGTAACTTGAGTCAAGTTACTTGTAGTTATTAAATAAAGCATTGAAATAAGATAGAATAAAACGTAATTTTTGCGATGAATATAATGTGAAAGGATGAAGATCATGCCCTCAGTGAATATTACTCTACCTGACGGAGCGGTCAAAGTATACGACCGGGGTGTTAGCCCGATGGATATAGCTTTATCCATTAGTGAAGGTTTAGCTCGCAATTGCGTTGTTGCCGAGGTCAACCACCGTCTGACAGATATGGCTTACAAAATTGAGGAAGATGCTGAAATTCGTCTGATCACCTGGAAAGATAGTGAAGCGCATGATGTCCTTTTACACAGTACTGCTCATGTGATGGCACAAGCGGTACAACGACTTTTTCCTGAAGTTAAGGTCACGATAGGACCTTCCATTGAAAATCGTTTTTATTATGATTTTGACACGGAAACACCTTTTACTGAAAATGATCTACTTAAGATCGAAGCTGAAATGAAGAAGATCATTAAAGAAAATCTTACTGTAAGTCGTAGCGAAATATCAAGAAATGATGCTATCAAGCTTTTCGATAAAATGGGTGAAAGTTATAAAGTAGAGATCATCTCAGAAATTCCAGAAGATGAAATTCTAAGTTTATATTCTCAAGGCGATTTTACCGATCTTTGCCGTGGTCCGCATATTCCTTCTACCGGTAAGATCCCCGCATTTAAGCTTCTTAGCGTTGCGGGTGCCTACTGGCGCGGCGATGAAAAGAATAAAATGCTTTCCCGTATTTACGGAACTGCATTTCCTTCCAAAAAAGAATTGAATGCATATCTCCAACTTCTTGAAGAAGCTAAGAAACGCGATCATCGTAAATTGGGCAGAGAATTAGATCTATTTGAAATATCCGATACGGTCGGCCAGGGTTTGTCCTTATGGTACCCTAAAGGTGCGACCATGCGCAAACTCATTGAGGATTACTGGCATGCCGAACACCGTACACGAGGATATGATATCATTCAGACACCTCATATCGGTAAAGCGGAGCTTTGGGAAACGTCGGGTCATTTGAGTTTTTATAAAGAATCTATGTATCCTGTCATGTCGGTGGAAAATCAGGATTACTACCTGAAACCCATGAACTGTCCCTTTCATATCATGGTCTATAAACGCCACCAGACGAGCTATCGCGATCTTCCATTACGCTACGCTGAACTGGGAACGGTATATCGCCATGAAATGTCAGGTGTACTCCATGGCTTGATGCGAGTAAGGGGATTTACCCAGGATGATGCGCATATTTTTTGTACACCCGATCAGTTAAATGATGAAATTGAAAAATTATTGCAATTTTCATTTGATTTTCTGAAAGCCTTTGGGTTTGAAGAATACGAACTCTATTTATCAACCAAACCGGAAGAAAAATTCGTCGGTGAACCTGCACTTTGGGAAAAAGCTCAAGAATCGCTTCGTAAGTCAATGAAAAAAATGAACATTGATTATAAAGTCGATGAGGGTGGGGGATCCTTTTATGGTCCAAAGATCGATATTAAGATCAAAGATGCCATTGGTCGCCTTTGGCAGTGTACCACCATCCAATTTGATTTTAATCTGCCTGATCGTTTTGATATGACATATACAGGATCCGATGGTGAAGCACACCGTCCTTTTGTGATACATCGTGCAATTATGGGTTCATTGGAACGTTTTATTGGAGTATTGATCGAGCATACGGCCGGGAAATTTCCGCTTTGGTATGCACCGGTACAATTAAAGCTTATACCGGTCTCTGAAAAATACAATGATGTAGCAAATAAGATCGCTGCTGATGTCCGTGAAGCCAATATACGTGTTGAAATGGATGGAAGAAATGAGCGGGTAGGCTATAAGATCCGTGAAGCTGAAACCCTGAAAATTCCTTATATGATAGTCGTCGGCCAACAAGAAGAAGAAAGCGGTATATTCAAATTACGACATCAAGGCGGGGAGGAAGAAACACCCATGCCGATTGAGGAAATGATAAAGTTTATAAATGATCAGGTAAAAGATCAAAAGTAAGATATTTAACCGATTTTGTGATATAAGTCAAATAATCTCAAAAAACGCTTGTATTTTAGGCACTTAGTTAGATATATTTGGCTCAAATTCCTTTGGTAAAAAGGAATTAAATTATTTATATTAACGTGTATAATTTCAAAGGAGTAATTATCGCACGTCCCATGAGACCGAATCCGAAGCAGAAAGAAGATACAGCAAGAGTTAACGATGCCATCCGGGCCAAAGAGGTAAGACTTATCTCAGAGGATGGCGGATTAATAGGGATCGTAGACATACGAGAGGCGCTCGAGATAGCTGAGAAAAGAGATTTGGATGTGGTGGAAATTTCACCCAACGCAAATCCCCCCGTATGTAAGGTCATAGATTACGGTAAGTACAAGTACGAACAACAAAAGCGCGAGAAGATCAACAAGAAAAAACAGCACATCATTACCGTAAAAGAAGTTAGATTTCGCCCCCACACTGACACCCACGACATTGAAACCAAGGTTCGCAAGATCCGGGAGTTTGTGGAAGAAGGTGATAGGGTAAAGATATCAGTAATGTTCCGAGGCAGGGAAATGGCCCACCAGGAAATGGGACATGATACCTTGAACAAGGTGATCGCACTTCTTGAAGATGTTGCAAAGATCGATAAAGCCCCCAAACAAGAAGGGCGCTTTCTCACGGCTTATCTCGCCGCCAAAAAGTAAGGAGACATTCATGCCCAAGATGAAAACAAATCGTGGTGCAGCTAAAAGGTTCAAGGTAACCGGTTCAGGCAGAATTAAAAGAAAGAAAGCCTACGCTAGTCATATTTTGACTAAGAAAAGCACAAAGCGGATCCGCAAACTGCGTAAGCAGGCCGGGATTTCATCCGCAGATCGTAAACGCGTAAATGGAATGCTAGGTTTATAATCTAGCTGGCTTTAAGGAGAAAAAAACATGCCAAGAGCAAATAGTTCTGTACCAAGACATAGAAGACATCGCAAGATCATTAAACTTGCAAAAGGACAATTCGGCGCACGCCGCAAATTATTTAGAACTGCAAAAGAAGCTGTAGAACGCGGTTGGCTATACGCCTATCGGGATCGTCGTCAGAAAAAACGCGATTTTCGTAGATTATGGATCACACGTATCAATGCTGCTGTTCGACAACATGGATTGAGTTATTCGCGCTTCATTCATCTACTGGATGAAAAGGGTGTGGCGATTAATCGTAAACAGCTGAGCGAAATGGCGATACATCAGCCTGAAGCATTTGCAAAGTTGGTCGAAACAGTAAAGAAATAATTCAGCTGACAAGATAATAACCATGCCCTTCCGGTAATTGCCGGAATGATGGGCGATAAATATGAAAAAAATTGCGATATGATCAAAGATACCATACTCGAAGTTCAGAAGCAGTTTAAAGAAGCACTTGCCAAAGTCCAAGAAGCTCTTGCCCTTGAAGAGATAAAAAATACTTTTCTTGGGAGGAAAGGTAAAGTAGCCGGTCTTTTCTCTATGATGGGAGAAGTTCCCGCCGAAGAAAAAAAAGATCTTGGTCAATTGCTCAATAAACTCAAGATAGAACTACAATCTGATTTTGATGCAAAAGTTTCAGAGTTTACTTCAAGTACTTCAAAAAAAGAATGGGTTGACTATACCTTACCGGGTTATTCAATGCCCAAAGGATCAAGACACCCCTTAACCCAGGCAGTGGATGATATGTTATCTATCTTTCAGCGTTTGGGATTTGATATTGCCTACGGTCCGGAAGTCGAGACAGATTGGTTCAATTTTGAATCTCTTAATTTCCCTCCGAACCACCCTGCCCGAGATATGCAAGATACCTTTTATACCGAAGGTGGCGGTATTTTGAGAACACATACTTCACCGGTACAAACACGCTATATGTCCAAACATGAACCTCCTGTTCGAATTGTTGCACCGGGACGCGTATTTCGTAACGAAGCGATATCCGCACGTTCATATTGTCTGTTTCACCAGATAGAAGGTCTGTACATAGATACCGATATTACATTTGCCGATCTTAAAGGCACCATTGAGCTATTCTGCCGCATGTATTACGGCAAAGATGTAAAGATCAAATTCCGCACCTCTTATTTCCCTTTTACCGAACCTTCAGCTGAGATCGATGTGTCTTGTTTCCTCTGTGGCGGAAAAGGATGCCGCGTTTGTAAGAACACCGGTTGGCTAGAGATCATGGGTTGTGGTATGGTAGATCCCAATGTCATGAAAGCAGTTAATTATGATCCTGAAAAATATACGGGATATGCTTTTGGACTGGGTGTGGAGCGTATGGTCATGATGCGTTTGGGGATCAATGATATCCGCACCTTGTTTGAAAATGATGTGGAATTTCTCAAACAGTTCTAAATTTGGAAGAAAAAAATGATCGTTTCAATAGATTGGTTAAAAGAATACATTGATATTGATATACCGCTGGATGAACTGGCGGATAAGCTGACAATTGCCGGGCTGGAATGTGTTGTCAAAGAAGTTGGCAAGAGCATACCTCAAGGCGTAGTTGTTGGAAAAGTTCTGGAGAAAAACCCCCATCCCAATGCCGATACATTATCAGTTTGTAAAGTTGATGTAGGCAGGGAAGAAGTTTTGAATATTGTTTGCGGAGCACCCAATGTTGATGCCGGTCAATTTGTACCCGTCGCTACAGTGGGTACTCAGTTAACACCTGATTTCAAGATCAAAAACGCAAAACTTCGCGGAGAACCATCAGAAGGCATGATCTGTGCTGAAGATG
>DAOVOB010000020.1 GCA_030629925.1 Fidelibacterota bacterium | reverse complement strand
GGATCCGCAAGTGGTTCGCGATTTGATGTGCGGACAAGTTCGATCAAGTCATGCTTTGCAAAAGCGGTTCGGGTTTCACCGTCGATGATATCATCGATACGTGACATGGCGCCGCGTTCGTCGCGAAGACGTTTGTAGTACAATAATGGATCTACAATGTGCCACCGGGCATAAGTATCGACCCAGATATAACGTTTATCTTTTGTGGTGACCTGATTTGATGCTCCACGCCATTCCAGAAATCGTTTATCAAAAACATGAGTGGTTTCCAGAAAAGGAATTTTGAAATGCAAACCGGGATTCATAATTGTACGTACCGGTTTACCTAAACGGGTAATGACGACCTGTTGGGTCTCATCTGCAATGAATAAGCCTGAAGCTGCAATGATGAGCATAACGACGGCCACAACAGCAATGACAATAATACTTGTTCTTTTCATAATGGCCTCCTTAATTATCCAGGTTGAGGAGCGGTAAAACGCCGCTGCCGGTTTCGTCAATGATGAATTTTTTCTTCATGACAGGCAGAACCTTGCCCATGGTCTCAAGATAAATTCGTTGCCGTGTGATCTCGGGTGCTTTTTCGTATTCTTTTAACACCGCGACAAATCTGGCGACATCACCCTTGGAACCATTGACACGTTCGGATGCATATCCTTGGGCCTTTTGGATGGTTTGCAATGCTTCACCTTTGGCTTTAGGAATGATCTTGTTGTATTCGGAGCGTGCCTGGTTGATAAGTTTTTCTTTATCTTGCTGAGCCTGGTTGACCTCATTGAACGATGCTTTCACAGCATCGGGCGGGTTAACGTTCTGCAGGACGACCTGCTTAATGCGAATACCCGTCTCGTATTGTTCACACAAGACTTGCAAATTGGCCTCAACCGTCTGTGAGATCTCCTGACGACCGACCGTTAGCACTTCATTAAAGGTGCGGTCACCGACCACTTTTCGCATACTGGCTTCACTCATATCACGTAGAGTTTGTCTGGAATTTCTTACCCGAAAGAGGTATTTATAAGGATCCTCAACTCGGTATTGGATGATCCATTCAACCACCACAACATTTAAATCGCCGGTCAACATAACCGATTCGCTACTGAAATTGCCGCGCGAGTATTGTGAAGTAACTCCGGCTTTCAATGTGCGAAAACCGAATTCTTCTTTTAGCTGACGTTCAACTGCAACCTGATAAACCTTGTCAATCACCGGGATCTTAATGTGAAGACCGGGCTCGGTGGTCTTTGTATATTTACCAAATCGCAAGATAACGCCTACATTCTCTGCCTGAACCACATAAAATCCACTCAGGATAACAATAACCACGAGTAGAATTATGCCGATATTAATATATTTTTTGGCATTGAGTGTAACGTTTCTTTTGACTTCTTCTGCGTTAACCATACTGTTCCTCCATTTTGAGTTGTTCGCAAGAATGTAAAAAAATATTTATCAATATGATATATATTTCGTAATTTTCCGAGAATGTAACTAAAAACATTATATGGAGTTCCCTTGGATCATCTTAAACGTGCTTTAAATTGCGACCGATCTGTCTTTATTCAAGCATGTGCCGGAGCAGGAAAGACATTTGCTCTTACAAAGCGCTATGCCGCCATTTTGGATCGCTTTGCGCAGGATGCCGAGAAAGGGTGCAAGATAGAGGAAATTGATCCTAAAAAAATCCTGGTCATTACCTTTACCAAGAAGGCCGCCGCCGAAATGAAAGAGCGTATCTACAAAGATATGAGTGTGCTTTTGTCGGGAAAAGAGATCGATGCAATGAAAGATCAGAACATTGATTTTGGCGCAACATTGAGGAAAGAAGGAAACGAAGGACTTAATAATTACAAAAAGCATCTCAAAGAACGCTTTTCGCAGAATGCCATTTCAACCATCGATTCTTTTTGCGCCGGGATACTCAGGGAATATGCTTACAAACTGGGACTTGATCCTCAATTTTTATCTCAAGATGAACACGACACTAAACGCCTTTTGAATGAAAATTTGGATGCATGGATAAGTAAAAAACTTAGTGAGGATGCTCTGAGTTTTAATGCCCTAGTTGAAGAATTCTCTTTTTATCAGATCAAAGAGATGATGAAGAGCATGTATTTTTCCAGAGAAATTCTTGATGAATATATAAATGAGTTTGAGAACAAGAGTGATGATGAAATCTGGCGGGAGTGGCTATTACGCTATACACCGGATGCTGATATTGAAAATCTGATTGCGACCTTTGAAGCCTTATGGAAAAATGCTCAATCTCTATGCCATAATGAAAAAGATGCTCTTTTTATCGGATTGAAAGACATGCATTTCGAATTAATAGCTCTTGATCGGCGTGATCCTTTGGAATTCCGCGCTGCCTTTATCAGCGATATCGTTCGCAAGGGTATTTTTGTCACTAAAAAGGGGACTTACTTAAAACAAAAAAAAGGTGCCGTTGGAAATTGGAGCGATAAAAAAGAGCAAGCCATGGGGTGGTTCCAGTTATTACAAGATACGATCGAAGAAATGGATATTTCTTTGACGCCAAGCCCTTTAGATAAAAAGATCATTCCCTTGCTTAAAATATTGATCGCTCAATTCAAGGAATTCAACGAATATTATCTTAATATTCGCATGGACCGCGACCTGCTGGATTTCTCGGATATTATTATTCTTACGCATAAATTGTTGAGCGAGCATGAAAATGTGCGAAACATATTGGGTCAGCGCTACCGCCACATCATGCTGGACGAATTTCAGGATACCAATCCGCTACGCTGGCAAATCATCAAGATGATCCTGGATGCGGGAAAAGATATCAAATTATTTATAGTGGGTGATCGCAAGCAATCTATCTATCGCTTCAACAATGCCGATGTCACGGTAATGAATACTGCCGAGGAATTGGTGAAATCTACCGGTGGAGATCCTGTCGATTTTAATGATAATTACCGATCTTCAGAGGATTTTATTCGTGATGGAATTAATGCTCTCATGAGTATGATCATGAAAAAGCCTGGAGAAGAAAAAGAAGCCTATGAAGCTGATTTTAAGGAAACAAATTCTCCTATAAATAAAGCGGGTATTTCGCTCGCCATAGAGCGCATATGGTGCGAAACGGAAAAAGATGAAGAGGATTACATGCCCGCTTATCATGCGGCCTGGCAGGTTAAGCGCTTGCTGGCAGAACATGAAAATACCGATATTGATCCCGGTACTGATAAACCGCTGATCGCTATTTTACTTAGGCGTTATACCAAGTTATCCGACTATTTACAGGCTTTCAATAAATTGGGTATTCCCGTGTCTATTCTGGGTGGCAAGAATTTTTATTCATCGCCGGCCCTGATGGATATTTTTCATTTTATTTCCGTGTTGGATAACCCACGCGATGATCATGCGCTGATCGGGCTTCTGCGCTCGCCCTTTTTTGCACTTCCGGATCCAATTATACACTTGCTCAGCAAGCGCGAGAATAAATCGACCTTCGATGCCATGAGTGCTGTTCCCGAATTACAGAATGCCTATCGCGATATTCTATTCTGGAAAGAGGCAAGCAAAACCCAGTCTATTGATGAATTGATCGCCTCCATTATTGATGAGAATGATCGTGAACTTGGCTATGTCTCCGAACTGATGGCCGAACAGCAATTGGCAAATTTTGACAAGGCCTTGAATATTATTCGCGGGCAACAACGCAATGGTGCTACCTTGCGCGAGATCCGGGAATTTCTGCATTATCAAATTAAAACCGAAGCGCAGGAAGCGCAGGCAGATTATCCCGCAACGGCAAAAGTCCATATTTTAACCGTGCACAAGGCCAAGGGACTTGAATATCCCATTGTGATCATTCCCGAGATGAATCAAAAGGGAAGCAGTGATAAAAATAAATTTCGCTATGGTCGATATGACAATCATCCTGAAATCTCATTGTCATTATCTGATGATGAAAAACCGGGCTTGCTTCTACGTTTAAAAGAGATCACCAAACTGGAAGAAGAAGCTGAGGACAAGCGTAAATTTTATGTCGCTTTAACTCGCGCAATTCATAAAGTCCTTCTGCTGGGCGAAGGCGATAAAGCTACAGCAAATACCTGGTGGGATAAATATGCTTTAGGATCATTGGGATTGATGGAGGTAAAGGAAATTGATTCCTGGAATGATGAGATAGAAATTATCGCTAAAGAGAAAATCTTGGCTGCCACGACAAGTCCAACCTTAGGCAGGTTTCCCTGGAAAGAGAAAGTGTCTTATGATGAGCCCGGAAAATATCTCTATCGCTCGCCACACGATTTGATGGGCAAACAGCAGACTTTTGATTTTGACGAGAGTAAAAGCGGACTGGGAACTGTACCCGGAATGCTCTTTCATTTTTGCATGGAGCAAGTCTGGTTGAATACGAATACATATTCAAAACAAATTAATGACCATATTTTACAGGCATACCCAACTGTCGATCGCGGGGAACTTCTTGCCAAAGTTAAACCTTGGTTAGCAAATGTTAACAAGCATAAATTTGCGGCAATTTTACATGATGCCAACATTGAAAAGTATCCCGAGTTGAAAGTCAAAGCGTGGTTGGGTAATGAACGTGATGTGGTTCAGGTGAACGGAACGCTTGATTTGCTTTATAAAGCAGGTGATCATTGGACTATTCTTGATTACAAAACCGATGCTACAAAGCGCTTGTTATCGGTATATAGAAAACAACTGCAAAGTTATCAATGGATGTTAAAACAGGTTTATGGCATAAATGCCAAGGCTAAAATATATTTTGTTGCTTTGGATGAGGTGGTCGAGGTCGAATGGCAGGACACCTACTTTGACGAATTACCTTTGGGAATAAGTGTAAAAGCTCAATTGCCACCCGGCGATATGGATCTTGGGAAATTGATTCAGGAGATCAAAGATGGAGAACAACTCATCCTTTGTGCGTCGGGTCAGCATGAAGAACAGGTCTATCTTGCACTGGCTAAACAGGGATTAATGCGACCGGATATCAAAGTCAGCACCTTGAGTAAATTCTTGCATGAAGATGCTGAAACCGGCATATCTCAGGACAGTTTGCGTTTAATGATCAAGCATAGAAATCCCGACATGAAAGATGGCACGGCTGATTATTTGGCCAAAGCCCTGCGTGAGGAAGAATTGCGCAAAGGACGGGTTAAAAATGAATTTAGGCAGTTTTATCAAGATATTTTTCTGTCGGCGGATTATCGACCGGCGGACTTGCCGTATAGTCATGTGAATGTCCGGGGTCAAAAGATCATTTTGTTGGATGTATACATTCAGACCGAGATGGAGAAAGAATATATTGAAAAATTGCGGACTGAAAATGATCTTATAGAACTATCATTGCTTCCGAACAATAAATCGCAGACACACATATTGATCGAAGCCTTTTCCCCAAGAGAAGAAGTGCTGGCGGTATCGCAACATATCAAAGAAAATTGCAGTCCGAATGATCAGCTTATGATCGCCGTAGCCTCCATGGAAAAATACGCACCGCATCTGCAGAGACAATTGTCGCAAATGGGATTAAAAGCCAGATTCATTGGTCCAAGATCGCTGTATGAACTACCATGTATCGCTTTACTGATGAACTATCTTGAATTATGCAGAAAGCCTGTTCCTGAATGGAAAGACCTATCGCCGATCTTGATGCATCCCTTGATGAAACCCGGATATGAGATGTTTTGCTATGATCAGCAGGTAAGGCAGAGACCCATGGAAGAAAAAGCACTTCCCCCCGAAGCACTGCAGTTTTGCAAAGATAAACTTGCAAGAAACAGCTCAGAGCTTTTAAAAAAGACCCAAAATTTTATTAAGAATATTAAAGCTGATGCCAGTACAGATATGTGTAAGGCCTGCGATAAATTCATCGAAGTACTGGAAAAGGTTATTCTTGATCTTATGCATCTGAATTCCAAAACCAATATCAACGCAATCGTCCGCGAAATGAACACCCGGATTAAAAAAGAAGGTATTCCTCGCAGGGATCAGTTCAACGGTATTCCGGTTATGGGATTGCTGGACAGTTTGGGTGCCCGTGCTGATAAACTTTATGTGTTAGGTATGGTCGAAGGCGATATTCCCAGACAGGAAAACGAGAATCCCTTCTTTAGTCGAAACAGAGACTATTCTCTGGAATTGAACCACCATTTCATGCAAGAATGGAAAAAACTGGGCGAAAGTGTGATCTTTTGCAGTTCTACCCATGCCGAGGATGGTTCCGAACAGAGTCGCTCGTCATTTTTGGAAGAATTGGATTTAAACATTATTTCAGCAGTAGCTGTAGGGCGAAGACAGAAATTACTGTCCTATGCAAATCATAATATTTCCGGTCATAATTCGCCCATGATAACCAGACATAAGGAAATACTGGAAGGCAAGCGGGAAATATTCAGCGGAGATATTGCCGAAAAACAAAACAGCTTTAACATATCAGTTACGAGTGTGGATACACTGTTGGCTTGCCCAATGAAATTTTATTATGATAAGATCCTAAAATGTTCACCCATGGATCAGGAAGAAGCATTATTCTGGGGTAGCAAAAAGGGGAATGTTGTTCACAAGACCTATGAATATTTTATTGAAGGTAGGGGCTATGATCTTGAAGTAGAGCCGGCTATCGTTCTGATGCAGGATTGTTTTAATAGAGCACTTGAGTATGAAAAGATCGATGTGAATGACCCGCAGCAAATGGATCATTTCAGGAATTATGTCAAGAATTTGTATCTGGGGTCGGATAAGAATTGTCTAGTTAAGAATCTTAACTTGATCGCTAAAGATTTTGGCGAATACAAATACATTGAAAGTGAAAAATCTTTTGATGACCTTGAATTGAGATATGAAGATATTCATATTGTGTTGAAAGGGCGAATTGATAAGATCATGATCAATGAAGAAGAGAAAAAACTCATTGCTTCAGACTTTAAAACCGGCACGATCACTCCATCCATGCTTTCGAAAATGATGCTGTCTCAATTATATTTATATCTAAAGAAATGTGTGGAAATATATCCTGACTATGAACAAGAAGCCATGTATGAAACACTTAAGGATCCAAAGAAAGATACAAAATTGTTGAGATATCAACATAAAGATGGAGAATTCAGGCAGGGCAGACAATCCTTTATCATCAATGAATTCGAAAAACATTTACGTGATCTTTTTTCTCAAATAGCCGATGGAAAGTATTATATTACAGAGAAATCTTTTAAGGATGCTTGTAAGTATTGCAGCTTTGAGGGATTATGCCGGAAGTCTACAAGGTTGAAAGTTGATAGTTGATGGCAAGAGACAGATTCTGAGAAATACCAAGGATGCTGTCATCTCGACCGGAGTTCTCCTAAGCCTTTGCGAAGGAGAGCGTAGCGGAGAGATCTATTCATGTTACATATATTTTGAAATAAAATAAATATCGGAGAAAATACAATGAATGAATTTTTAGTCAAAGAACTCGGACGAGTGTTCGATGAAAAAAAACGTGCTGAATTAACAGTTGAAGATATTAAAAAATGGATACGTCGAACCCGTGTTAAACAAATTCTTTTTATCTTCTTTGAATCCATGATCCTTCTCGGGTTTGGAATAGGGAACCTTCTCAATAATCCACCTCTGTCATTTTCCTTTGCTCTTGGCGTGCTCTGTCTCGTCGTCTGGCCTTTTCTTGCCATTAATATTCATCGATACTTGAAAAAACTTGAGTATAAAGATGAAGATTTGGAAGAAATTCTTAAACAATTGACAATTGAAAATTGACGAAGGACAATTAAATTATCAATTGACAATTAATATTTACGCTATTTCCAAATTCTTTTTTAGTTGTTTCAACAATTGATTGAAAGATTTTATTAACTTCAACTGTCTTTTTAAGCAACAGTGTTTTATTTACTTCTAACAAGATATTCAAATTGTCAATTGTCCTCTGTCAATTGTCAATTGATTACCTATTTCACCAAAATCAGTTTCTGCACTTTGCTCAATCCGGCAAAACGTAACTTGCAAAAATAAACACCAGAGGGGTAATTTGCCGCGTTCCATCTAAAGGAATGTTTTCCGGCATTGTAATGCTCATCGATAAGAACATCAATCAATTTACCGTTAATATCATGGATGATCATTTTTACATCATCAGAATAAGGCAAATTAAAGCTTATAGTTGTCTGAGGATTAAACGGGTTGGGGTAGGCGGAATAAAGCTCAAATTCATTTGGAATATGTCCGAAAATATCTTCTACAGAAACTTCCAGTGCTGACTCAAAGAAGTCTATAATCTTATCCATTAGCGCGATGCGATTACTTTCCCCTTGTATGGTTTCAAAAGGGAAGCCAAGAGAAATAACTTTTCCCGAGTCGGTCGAAGTACCCAAAGGACCCACATAGCCAATTCCGGCGTAAACTGTACTGGAGTAATGTAAAATAAATTTTGATCCGGCATTGGAAATAATGATATCGGGATAATCTTCTTGGTAAAGTGCCGATGGTCCACCATAACTAAAAGATAAGCTTTCAAAGCGCGTATTGGCCCGACCATAGACGGTTAAGTCATTCGAATCATCTCCCAAATAACGTGTTTTAAGGTAATTGTTATAAAAACTTTTATCGCTTGTACTACCCTTATATGAAAGATCATAACCAATCTCTGATCCACTTACGAATAAGTAGCCACCTTGTTCAAGGAAGGTTTTTACTTTAGCTTGTTCAGTGGAACTGAAGGTTTCGTCTGCGGTGCTTTCATCGCCACAGAACCACAGAACACAATCATAGTCAGCAAGAATAATATCACCATCAATAATCGCCTGATTATCGCAGGTCGTATACCCCCATGTTTGCGGAAGAGCATTTGCATGGTACCCCGCAATAGCATGATAGGGGAGGTTCCAACCATAATCATTTGAAACACGATCATATCCATCTACGATCAATGCGTACTTATCTAAAGTACTCTCTTTCATATAATAGGTATCGGATGTGTCACCGGTTACACCATCAAGAAATGGAACTAGTTTTACCGAGCGTTGACAGATACAATCTATGGCTTCTAATGTAACGGTCAATGAATCCGAAGGAATTATCATTACGTTCCGACCGCTTGCCCCTTCATCAAATTCTTCGATCAGCATAACAGAGTCAAGATTGTTGGTATAATCCCATTTCAATTCCCAACTTCCGCTTTCATCATGTGTAATTGAGTGGATACGTGGCTGACCGGGCAGATTATCAAAGACACGGACAGCTGCATTTGCCACAGCTTGGCGGACTGAAGAAACGCTGGTATTATCATTAGGATAGACTCGATTAGTTAGCAAGACCACAAAAAGCTTTCGGGTAGGGTCAAGAAAAGCCGATGTCCCTGTATAACCTGTATGTCCATAATTTAAGTCAGACATAAGCGAACCGGCAGAACTGCCATTTATTCCCCAACCATAAGCTCTGCTACCGGCGGTTGATTGCAAGGTCGTGAAAGGAATAACTGTCGTTGAGTCCACATATTTATGTCCATCAAGGGTGCCGAAATTCAGCATCATTTGACAGAATTTAGCCAAATCACCACTGGTTGAAAAAAGTCCGGCATTCCCGGAATAACCGTTTAGTCCGGCCGCCAAGGGATCATGAACTGTTCCCTGAAGTGTCGTTGCAGTTGGTAAACATTCAGGATGCAAGGAATCCGCCGGACAGAACATACTGCGTGTTAATCCCATAGGATCAGTATAGATCTCTTTATAGAATTCCCACATTTGCATACCGGTAGCTTCTTCTACAACTCGCATGTTCATGATGAAATTCAGGCAACTGTATTTGTAATCTCCAAGAGATTGGGTCATGGTGATATTATATATTTTACTTAAAGTCGCTGAACGCGTTGAGGCAGCAGAGGTATATGCCGGCAGGCCGCTGTTATGCATCAGCAAATGCTTGACTTTGATAACGCCTTTTCCATTATTGTTAAATTCGGGTACCCAATCTTTTACATAATCTTCTGCTGAAACCAGACCGGAATCAATGCACTTCATCATGCACATGGACGTGGCAAAAACTTTAGTTAAGGATGCCAGATCGAAGATAGAAAGTGTATCTACTATAGTTGAAGCGGCGTCATAAGTAAAATTACCGTAAGCCTTGTGGTAAAGCATACTATCAGCCGTACCAACCGCAACGGTAGCACCCGGAAAAATATGGCTTTGGATGGCATTTCCTATAACAAAATCGATCTGCTCATACGGGTTTGCAGCAAGTAAAGACACTATGGCTAAAATAAAAATAAAACAACGTTTCATGATCCGTCCTTTATAAAATTGCTTAGTACTATTCTGCAGATATTATGGAGAATTGAATGAAAAATCAAAGAATTTAGAAAGAAATATATTATTTATGATTTATTAGAATATTTTTGGTTACTTCTTCTTTTTTTTAGGATTTTCCGGCACAAAGATCTTCTCAATACCAATATTGAGATCCTTTTCATCCTTAAGTAGCTCGACAATTTTTTTGACGATATTCTCCTCGTACAAGATCAAGCTCAAATAAAGCAGAAACATGGTTACAGTCGCGATAAACCAAATTTCAAAAATACCCGACATACCAAAAATAAGTATACTTAAAAAGCCACCACCGACGATCACATACTGCCAGATCGCGATGATCGTACGGAGCCGAGGATTTTCTTTACTGATATATCTAAGAAAGGG
>DAOVOB010000244.1 GCA_030629925.1 Fidelibacterota bacterium | reverse complement strand
TTTTCATTATACACTTTAATACCATGCTTTTCAAATAATTTCACCGTCCGCCCCTTCCCCGGGACCAATTTTCCGGTGAATGAACCGTCATAGATCTCATGATTTCCACAAGAAGGTGACTTTGTTTTTAACAGTGCCAATTTACATTCATATATCTTGGAAATTTTTAACGCTTCATCAGCTCCCCGTTGAAATTCCAAACTTACATCAGCACCATCTTGTCTCAATGTTTTTCCATCGATTTGGATCTCTGCAGGTAAACGAGGTGTAGAAAGCCCGCCAAGCTGTTCCGGACAAATGGGAATCAGATTAAAATGCTCAGTTAGCGTCTGTATATTTTCTTTTGATAAAGCATTGTCCTTGCCATCGTAGCGGCAGGAGACAGAAAGTAAGCAAGCTGAGATCAGCAGATTTTGTTTCATATTCCTAAGCATGGTTTTTTACCAATAAATATTGTGTACGGGCCTGCAATTCTATTTTTGCACCCGAAACTTCCCCTTTGGCTTCCAATGAAGCAGAAGTAGCATCAACAAAAACATCCCATATTACGTCATCCAAGTTGAAAGTAGCCGTTTTTGTTGCTGATGCATTGATCAACACAGCACAAGTACGGGTATCTGAACGGGATATATATCCTAAAGCAAAGTCGTTCCCTTTGGCATAAAGTGCTGTTATCTGTTTTCGATCAGCTGCCCTTAATTCGGGAAATAATTTCCTCAGAGCGATCAGTTTACTGTAATAATCAAACAATTCCGCATTGAGTTCTTTATCATTAAAATTTAAATAATTGGTTTCATTATCTTTAGCATAAGAATCATGATCAAGTTCGCCAATTTGAGAATCGGGAACGCCATCTGTTTCAGAGATGACCTTGCTTCGCGCAAATTCCTGTCCGGCATGAAGCATCATGACACCCTGTGAAA
The DNA here is from genome assembly GCA_030629925.1 of Fidelibacterota bacterium. Lineage (GTDB taxonomy): Bacteria > Fidelibacterota > Fidelibacteria > Fidelibacterales > Fidelibacteraceae > M50B103. The sequence goes on along the minus strand of DAOVOB010000244.1, from coordinate 1,819 downwards.
CTGCCAAAGTAAATGCGGCTAATTTATGGATAGCCATTTCTTCCGCTTTCAATTTTACATGTTCAGAATGATCGGTAATTACTGTTTTACCTTTATTCCTAGTTGCAATACGTATAAAATCACCCAAAGTATATCCGTCATGCGCCGCAATATAATTTATGGTATAACGACTATCTGATACCAATCCACCATCTTTTTGGAGTGAACCGGTCAATAACTTGGTAAAATTATTCTTATTTAGGTGGTGATCCCATTCCCCAAATATAAATCCTTTTCTATCGTGTGGATTTTCACCTTTGACACCATTTCGATACACATCATTCCATATGCCAAAGCCAAGTTCGCTCATTCGTTGAGGAAAATAGCGTTTCCCCCAGGGTTCACCCACAAGAATGGCATGAGGATTGACTGCTTGAGCCGTATTACGGATAGCCGAAAGTGTATCATCATCAAGAATCCCGGCAAGATCCAATCTAAGCCCATCAATATGAAATTCTTCCATCCAATAGCGGGTTGAGTCAATTATCAATCTTCGTGATACCGGAGATTCGGAACGGATATCATTTCCGCAACCACTCGCATTTGCATAAGGATCTATGTAATGATCTTCAGCCAATACACGCAATGGATTCAAATTATATTGAGAGATATGGTTAAAAACCGCATCCATGATCACTGAAATACCTTCTTTATGCAGGGCTTTAACCAATGATTTCAATTCTTCGATCTCTTTACCGCGAGGATCCGACCACTTCCCTTTTTCTCGTGTTCCTGCCAATGAATAAAAATTAACGGGTGCGAAAAAATAGGCTGTCATGTAACCCCAATGATTATAAGCATAGGGATTCCATGTATTTTTTACATTATTTACAGCTTCAGCGTAAGGTGGTTCATAATTTGCAAAGTGCTGGACCGGCAGTAATTCAACTGCATTTATACCCAGTTCTTTCAGATATGCGATCTTTTCCGCAAAACCGGCATAAGATCCGGGATTTTTTACTTTAGCTGAAGCATGAGCGGTCATATCTTTGACATGACTTTCGTAAATGATCAGATCGCGAGGATCTGACGGAGAGACAAATTTGTCATTTCCCCAATCAAAATCACTTTCATGTATATATGCCTTAGCTTGTTGGCGAAAGTCATTGAAAGTAGATACTGAGCGTGCATAGGGATCCGCTACGGGCAGAGCCTGATCGTCGATCTGAAAAACATAATATTTACCGGCATAGGAACAAATATCGGAATATTCCCAAAATCCCCCACTTACAGCGCGCATTGGCAATGATTGGAATTGTTTTTCATCATTACAATGCTTAAAAAGTAGGAGGCGCACCTTCCGTGCGTCAGGGGCGTATAAGGTAAAATAAGTACGACCTGAAATACGGTGACATCCGGGGGGATGTTTCATCATCTATTATTAGTCTCCGATAAGTTTACAAAGTGTTAAAATATAGCGTGTCAAATCTTCACGAACATGTTGCGCCGTTTCATTGACCTCTTCATGAGTCAGAGGCTGAGAAGCAATACCTGCCGCCCAATTCGTGGCACATGAGAATGGATAGACTTCCATTTCATGTTCACGTGCCCACATGATCTCGGGCATTGTGGACATGCCTACCAGATCACCTCCTAGAGATTGAAAATATTTGATCTCGCTCGGTGTTTCATATGAAGGTCCGGTAGTCCAGACATAAACGCCTTCACCCAATTTTACATTTGATATGTCTGCAGCTTTCAAAGCCATTTGGCGTTCACTATCACCAATAGCTGTCGTGCCTGCTTTTAAAGCTGAAGCCTGGGTCGTCATATCGATACA
>DAOVOB010000137.1 GCA_030629925.1 Fidelibacterota bacterium | reverse complement strand
TTATTGATACATTCAAAGTTTCCTTGAAAGTGTAGGGGACGGTCGCGACCGTCCCTTACAATACCGAGAAAACACATAGCCAAAAGACCGACGAACACAGGTTCCCCCAAGGAGGTCCCTTCGGGAAAGTCCTGTCGGAGTTTATCCCGATGAATATCGGGGCTACAAAGAACAGAGATCGTAAGATCTCTGTTTTGCTTTTGGGGTAAAATAAGTAGGCATTCTCATTATTGATACATTCAAAGTTTCCTTGAAAGTGTAGGGGACGGTCGCGACCGTCCCTTACAATACCGAGAAAACACATAGCCAAAAGACCGACGAACACAGGTTCCCCCAAGGGGGTCCCTTCGGGAAAGTCCTGTCGGAGTTTATCCCGATGAATATCGGGGCTACAAAGAACAGAGATCTCACGATCTCTGTTTTGCATTTATACTATTTTTTTATCTGTGTAATCTGCGAAATCTGTGGTTTGTATTTGATTTAAGTAATGTGACTCTCACAGAGATCCTGAAATAAATTCAGGATGACGCGGGTGTTGTGTTCTGTCTTATGAATAGATCTTTTCCCGACGTATGTCGGGACTCAAGATGACAGCTTTACTGATTATTTGATAATTCTTTGTGACTTTATGCTACTTTGCGTCTTCGTGTGAGGTCTTTTATTCCGAAAAAACATCCGCTTGGAAAACTTCAAAGCTTGTCTTGCGGTCTTTATATGCATTGGGCGACAAACCCGCTTTCCGACAAAGATGCTTCAGCGTTGTCTCCAGATCCCAACCTTGTTCGGGAGCAACCTGCGGCAGGAAGACTGCTTGATTTCGACCCTGCTTTAATAACACTCCATCGACACCGATAACGATGTCATGATAATTTTCCACTTCCGATAGTTCGGACAAGATTGATATCTCGATCTCAATGTCATCCAATTCAGATTCAACGAGGGGCAAAAAGCGATGATCTTGGAAGGCGGCAGCTTCTGCCATTTCGAACAAGGCATGTTTCAAAGGTTTGAATCCCTGTATATAACCGATACATCCTCTCAAGTCGCCATGCATATGCAAGGTAACAAAGAGGCCTAGTTCTTTTTTATAAAATGGATCTTTGGATAATTCAGGAAAGTCTTCGTCACGAAGCTTGTGTGCAAGGTAGGCTCGGACAGCCTGTAAGAGTTCTTTTTGTTGGTTAATGTTCATGTAAACCTTTGTTGTCATCTCGACCGGACCCTGATGAATATCAGGGGTAGTGGAGAGATCTCAAATTACTCATAAGTTTGAGATTTCTCCGTTCCATTCTCTTCGTTCACTCCAGTCGAAATGACAGAAAAAGACGTAAAGCATCACGTCTCTACTTTTGTCTTTGTACTTTTTTCTTTGTACTTGTTTTATGCGTTTTAACCCATTTATATATATTCTGCTGAAGTTCTTCACTATTCTTTACAAAGCGCATGGTTGCCGGAATAGATTGCTGAAAATATTGACCGTAGCGTTTATAACTTAAACGATTATCCATGATCAATGCTATTCCGCGGTCTTCTTTAGAACGGATCAGCCGTCCGAATCCCTGCTTAAATTTCAGGATGGCTTCAGGAATACTGTATTCCATAAATGCATTACCGCCATTATTGGTAATATCTTCTGTAATGGCCTGTACCACCGGCTCGGTCGGAACGGCAAAAGGCAATTTTGACATCACCAATATTTCCAAAGGTTCACCGGGAATATCTACACCTTCCCAAAATGATTCTGTGCCCAATAATACTGAGCTTGTTTGCTGAATAAATCGTTGCAAAAGAGCTGTTCTTGAGGCAGAACCCATTTGTGTAATTAAGTGAAAATTATTCTGTTGCGAAATGGGTTCTAAAATTTTTCTCATATTCTTAATCGAAGCATAGGACGTTGTTAATACTAATGTTCCCAGATGGTGTTGTGCAGATAACTCCCCTACCAGCTGTGCGACATTCTCGTCAAAAGCCTGATTTCCCGGTTGTCCAAGATGGGTAACATTCCATATCTCGCACTGTTCTTCATAATTAAAGGGAGATTCATAGATCACAGTCTTGACGCGGTCGCCTTCCATCATTTCCAAGCCGCTACGCTTCATGAAATATTTAAAACGCTCTGAAATGGTCAATGTAGCTGAGGTGGCGATCACGGCAGATTTATTCTTGAATACTTTTTCAAATAACTGCTCGTTCACGTGCAAAGGAGATGCTTTGATGATCAAATACATACTGTCTTGATCTACCGGCAGTTCATACCAATAGATCATATCTTCAGCATCGGGATAAAAGCAAGTGCGCATTTCTGCTTGCATTTCACCAAAAACACGGACAGCAATATCAAGATCATCGGCCTGCTCAGATATACTTGCCTTTTCATGAGGATCAAGTGATTTGATCTCTTTTAGCAATAATGCCAGACTACGGTCTATTTTAGCGGATACGTTCATCAATTCTTCGCATTCTTTGATATCTGCAAAAGGTGATGATTCCGGTTTGTAGCGTACTTTTTGAATATAACGTTGCTCAGGTTTGCGTACTTCAGCGTTGACATACTTTAAAAACGCCTTAAAGAAAGCTGTAGAGCTTTTGAGCATTGTCGCAACATCATCTTCTGCCTGTGACAAGCGCTTGATAATCAAGTCACTATGCTCTTTTTTCCATTCTTTATCTTTTCCAACGAAACGACTCAATGAAACCAAGGCGCCTAATCTCAATCTTCCCGGTGTATAGAGTTTATGCAAAGTGCGCTCAATACGCCATGGATTGACTTCCATTCCAAGATATTGATAAGCAGATTTGATCAGGTTATGGGCCTCATCAATGATACAAATTGGATGTTCAGGTAGAATAGCATTATCTGCGGCTGCATCCGAAAGTAAAAGAGAGTGATTTACAATGATCACATCGGCGTGGTATGCCAATTTGCGGATCTTGCCAAGATAACATCCGTGATGTTCGGCACATTTTTTTGTGGTACAATAACCTGTTTCGGAGAATAATCTTGCCCAGACATGCGGAACCCGTTTGATTTGAAAGCCGCTATTTTCTTCTATGTCTCCGGTATTGGTTTCTCTTAACCAAACCAACAAGGGTAAAAGATGCATGCGATCGAACATATTAATGTTCTGATCAAGATTTTTGAGCATGTAGTGCCACTTGGTTAGACAGATATAATTCTGTCGACCTTTTAGCATAACAACCGTAAAATCTTGGTCAATATTCTCTTGAATAAAGGGAATATCTTTATAGAATAGCTGTTCCTGAAGAGTCTTGGTATAGGAAGAAACTACAATAGACATACCATCGCGACGGTTTTTTTTCATCCATCGGATAGCAGGTATAAGGTAAGCCAATGACTTCCCTACTCCCGTTCCGGCTTCTGCGACAAGGATCTCCTCTTCATTAAATGCTTCAACAATATCACCGGCAAGTTTCATTTGTCCCAAACGCATTTCATAACCGGGCAGTGATTCAGATAGAGTACCTTTCATGCCAAATACATGATCTATATCTTGTCTGGATATCTTCTTTATCTTAGTGTCATCCGTGACTACTCGATTCTTGAAATCCCCTAGTTTATTATCCGGCATATGATGATAGGGTTTACTTTTTTCGTTTCCAGTTCTGCCAATTTTTTGATAATAATCATGCATCCAGCGATAAAGCTCATAATTGGGAATATTGACTAATGGATCAGTGATAAAAATGATGTCATTATATAAGCTCATGTCGTAATACAGCATGATATCCAGGATCTTATAAAAGAGCCTTCCGGTATTGCGTGTATCAACATCGGCACGGTGTGCACCCTCTGTTTCCAGTTCAAAGTGAGCTGAAAGAGTTTCCAGTTTGCGATCGGGTAAATAATAAAGAAAGATACGAGAGAGATCCAAGGTATCAAGAATTGGATTTTCTAAAGATTCGCCGAATTTTTCTTCAAGAAAGCTGACATCAAATCTAGCGTTGTGAGCGATTAGAGGATAATCTCCAAAAAATGCCAATACTTCTTCTTTTCTTTCAACAAAAGCGGGTTCATTTTCCACCATAGAATCATCAATACGAGTTAATTCCACAATAAATGGAGGAATGGGTTTGCCGGGATTGCAAAATATATTCAGCTCTTCGTCCTTCTCTCCATTAATAAATTTAACGGCAGAAAATTGGATCACTTCTTCGGTTTTTGGTGTTAGGCCGGTGGTTTCGACATCAAAAGCTATACAGGTTTCAAGATGCAGGTCTTTCAATAGTTCAGGATTTATTAGAGACAAATGATTCCTTCCTCTTAATAATATTTTTTGTCACGGAATTTACAACAAATGGGGCGTAAGACAAACTATAAACTATAATGGATAAGCATATATTGTGTCATCTCGGTAAAAAGTGGCAAGTCATCCCGGACTTGCTTGCCGGGCGCCGTGCCGGCCGTGGCTTCGCGAAGGCTGGTAGCGCCGACATTTCGGGGCGTAGGCTGGATCCGGGATCTGC
>DAOVOB010000010.1 GCA_030629925.1 Fidelibacterota bacterium | reverse complement strand
GATCCGCCAAAAACTGCGTTCTTCTTTTTCAGTGTTCTTTGCGTGAATAGCTTCACGCCAGTTCATGGCCAGTAATTTCTTAATATACTTGGGCGAAAGTTCGTCAGTCTTTTCATATAGATAATCACGAACCTCATAGGTTGTCCATTCGAAATCATCCGGATCAAAAAAGGCACTCTTTTTATATTTCTCGGATTGGAATTTGTATTGTTCGGGACAATCATGAAAGTAGTTTGTTCTTTTATCACCATCTTTTTCAACACCCGCGCACATCAATTGAGAATCCATCATGTGTTCATCGTAGATCCAAAGTTGAAGATCATAAGGATTTTCTGCATCCTTAAATGCCTTATTCCATTCATCGTACATTCGTGAAAAAGCATCTAACATCTCTTGAAATACAGGCAAGGGCGGATTCTTTTTATTCAATTTGTACCAAGGTTTGATCCAGAGCCCCACATAATAATCTCTATTATCTTTTATTGCATCTACGGGAGGGCTTTTAAAGATTTCATACCAAAAATGAATTTGGTTTAAGTGGGATCTTTTCATATAAACTACTTTGTTAAGTATTTTACAGCTTCATTTTAATTCGTTTTTGTCACTTTAAATGCTTGGCAAAGAAGCCCATCATGCAGTGATATAATTCGATCCGGTTCTCTTCATGTCCGAAGCCATGGCCTTCGTTGTATTTGACCATATAGGGGACATCGAATCCTCTGGTGCGGAGATTTTCCACGATCTGGTTAGATTCTTCAATATTGACACGCGGATCATTGGCCCCCTGAATGACAAAGAGCGGTTTTTTGATCTTATCCACATTCAGAGCTGGCGAAACTTCATGCATGATCTTTTGGTCTGCAGAATCCGTTTCATTGTACCATTGTTCATATATTTGAGCTAAAAACGGTTTCCAATAAGGTGGAAAAGATTTGAAGAAAGTGAACAAATTGGAAACACCCACATAATCAACACCGCAGGTATACAGGTCGGGAGTTTTGACCAGACTGCCTAGCGTTGCCAGTCCGCCGTAACTGCCGCCGTAGATCGTGATCTTGTCCTTATCGATCTTGCCAAGGGATTTGACATAGCTTACGCCGTCTTCCAAATCATCCAGCATTTTACGCCCGATTTGCTTGTTTCCTGCCAGGTAGAAGGCTTTTCCATATCCACCCGAGCCCCTGTAATTCACCTGTAGAGTTGCGTAACCTCTGCTGGCGAACAGTTGAACCTCCGGATTGAATCCCCATCTATCCCGAATGCCGTAAGGACCGCCGTGTGGATTGACGATCAGCGGTACTTTTTTCCCCAATGTCGCTTCTTTTGGGAGGGTCAGGTATCCATGGATTATCAGACCGTCGCGGGATGTGAAATGAATGGGTTTCATTACAGCCATATCCTCTTCTTTCAACTGAGGCATCAGGTCCATGATTTCTTTGAATTCATTTTTGTTCATGTCATAAATGTAATAAGTACCGTATAATTTGTCACTGGTAACATAGATCAGGTATTTATCTTCATTGTCTGTTTTGCTGGCGATTAAAAATTCCTTATCTCCGAATTGTTTCCGGAATTTCCGGTGGAGTTTTTTGTAGGTCCGGCTTACGGGAACGATACGACTTTTTTCGCCGGTGTAATAATAATAGTCTATCTCATAATTGCGTTTCCGTGAGCGGGCCAATCCGCCGATATCGTAATTTTTGTTTTTGAAAAGAGTCTTAAGTGTTTTTTTCGCTACCATGTCATAAAGCACGATCTCGTTCGTATTGCTTTCCAAATTTGACAGGACATAAGCGGCATTCGGATTATCGGAAGCATAGTCAAATCCGAGAATATAGAAATCATTCATCCAGTCTGTCTGGCCCACTTTTTCAAACGGTTTGTCTTCTGCAGTTCGGTAATAGAGAATGTAATTTGTTCCGTTTACCTGCTGTGTATATGCCCTCAGATTACCGTCCTTGTCGAAATCATATCCGACAATTGGATTTACCAGGTCTTTGTTCTCGAATAATTTTACCATCTCGCCGGTTTTGATATTGATCTTATAGGGCTCGAAAATTTGCACATTATCTTTGTTCATGCTGATGATCATCTCATCGGACTGATCTTTCAGATCATTCAGAATACTGACCCTCACGCCTTCGAAAGGCGTCAGATCTACCGGATTACTACTATCCAGGTTTACAGCGAAGAGATGATAATTCTCATTTCCGCCTTTATCCTTAACATAAATCAGACGATTATTATTGGCCCAGAGGTAATTCCGGATCAGTTCTTCTTTTTCCTCGATGACCCGGGTTGCTTTATTGGTTTCAATGTCTTTGACATATACATGCCGTTTCCCGTTTTCATCTTTTTCCCGGTAGGAAATATACTTTCCGTCCGGAGAAAATCTAAACGTGGATTGTTTTGGTTTTTGGAAGTAATCTTCCACGGAATAGGTATAATTACCTGTATCGCAGGCGGATAATTCCATCAATTCTTCCTGTGAAGAGGGCAAGGCGTTTCTTTTCATTATCAATTTTGTGTCCGTTTGAGCTGGGAGATAGACACACATGGCGAGTATCAACGCCAGAATAAATGTTTTTTTCATTTTTTTTCTCCTAAAAATAATTAAAAATCCGATTGTATGACAAAATCTATTTTCCTGTTTTTAAAAAGGAAAATAGACAATATTTATTTTTTCAGCAAATATAAAATGACTTGTTACTCCGCCCAGGTCGTCAAAGGTTTTTTCCTACCCATGATTCATTAAGAGTTCTGATTGAATCCGAAACATCATGTGTTTCCGGGATTATCGGATTCATGAGGTTTGATCCAAAGCCCAACATAATAATCTCAATTATCTTTTATTGCCTCTACGGGAGGGCTTTTAAAGATTTCATACCAAAAATGAATTCGGTTTAAATGTAATCTTTTCATATGAACTACTTTGTTAAATATTTTACTGCATCATCTGTGCTTTCAGCAAAAAATATTTGTCCGGTTTGATTGCTTTCGCACATAAAATCGAGCCAGCTTTTTTTTCTGAGATCAGAAAAATCACCTACAACTGCAAGTTGCTTATAATAATTGATGATCTTTTGCATGATGTCACCGGCCAGACCAGTTTTAAGATCAAAAAAATCAGAGTGCAAATGTTCTTTTTTGATCATAATCTTCCGCGCACCCTGATTATCTGCGTTTCCCAGAAGGTCCAAGGCGTCCTGTACCGTTGCTATGGGTGATTCAATAGATTCCAATATGGCGATCGGAATATTATTTATCTTCAGTATCGTTACTTTCATCTTGATCAGATTCCTTCATTTCATTGATCTCTTGATTTAATTTTCGGATATGCCTCCCCCGTAAAATTAACACAGCCAGGAAAAACAGAATACCTGCAATCGAGAAATAGTATATTCCGCTTGCAACTCCAATAATGATCATGATGATCGCCAGGATTATCAGGGTCATATTCAGCATGATTCTTGTATTGTTTTTCATTTTTCTCTCCATTATTTATAAAGGATGTTCCCAACTTCAATCGGGCGATCTGTTGCAAAGATATCTATTCCGAGTTTTTCCCATTGTTTATAGAGATGATCGCCTTTTGCTTTCGCTTTCCTGTCTAAATTACCTAAGGTTCCACAATTTGCAAAGACCTTTTCTTTATGTAGCATGTTGTATAAGGGCTTTTTCTGAAGGCGAGTACCGGTGAAAGCCGTGACTCTGTTCATGGGAATGCCGGATTCCAATGCCCGTTCCAATTCTTCCTGACTTCTAATTGCAAGAGATAACATAAGGTCCGGATCAAGTTGGTTGACTTTTATACCATCTTTAATACTGTAAACAATGATCAAAACAGAGGCTTTTGTTTCAGTTTTATGGACAAGATCGATCACTTTCTTAAAAGGAACGCCTCTTTTAATGTCTAGATTAAGAACGGTTTTTCCTTTTGCCCATAATAAAGCTTCTTCCAAAGTCGGGATCTTGAATTCTGTCAAAGCACTATCATTGTCTTCCAGGAACAGCTCGTCAAGATCATCATAGTATGTATCATTTACCCTTCCCGTGCCCGTTGTCGTACGATCCAGACTCCAATCGTGCATAAGAATGAGAACAGAATCTTTTGTAACTGAGACATCCACTTCCAAAGTAGAAGGATAATGCTCTAAGATGTTTTCAAAGGTTTCAATACAATTTTCAGGGTAACCGGGGTAGGGTCCGCCACGGTGAGCACTTAAGACAGGAAGTCGATCGGGTGACCATACAAAGAATGCTTGCAGATCTTCAACGGAATCGAAAGAAAGATCGGGTTCAGCATAGGGAGGTGCTGCCAGCAATAAACTTGTAATGAGTAATAGGAGTATTATTTTTTTTAGCATTTTAATTCCTTTCACCTTTTTTATAGTGTTGGTGTTCGGAGTTCGGGGTTTGGAGCAGGGAACAGCCTGTGATCTGAAGAGTCAAGAGACAATAACCAGGAAACAAGTATCCTGATGACCTTTATACCCTATACCTTTACACCTTTAATCCTTCATCAAAGAGTAATATATAAAACGATCGATAGATTAATGAAATATTTAAATTTTAAAATGCTGTTTGGAAATCTAGTCTTCCCGATCAGGATCTTCAATTACGACATCATCAACCTTTGTGAAACGTAGGATACGATTGTTTCCATTATCAAGCGTGTAAATAACTTCATCGTAAAAGATTAGAGCAAATGGATTATTCAGAAGATCAGGATACTGTTGTAAAATAAGTGTATCTTTAACGACTAATGAATCGCCGTAATAAGTAGAATCGGATATTTTCAACCATTCTTCGCGAACAACGACCGATTTGATAAATTCACCGGCTGAGGAGTACATTTTAACATCATGGTCAAGAGTATCGAGAACAAAGATGTCTCCGTCGTTTGAAACAGTAATATCACGGGCATAACCATATTCTCCCAATCCCATAATATCATCTATACCAACAAGAAAACCTGAACTATAGCCTGAAGCATTAAGCTTATGTACCGAGAAATACTCACCTGTTTGAGTATAAAATAGATTTCCGACCTTATCTGAAGTCATTGAAATAGGCCATGAGATCGTTCCTGCACCTGTGCCTGGAGTGGCAACAAATGATTCTTTTACACCCACATATTGCCAGACATTTTGCCCATTCGATAATCTGACCAGAATGGTAGGAAGTAAATTGATCTTAACGATATAATTATTGATCGCGTCTGCTGCATAGATCGACATGTCGGCTGTGGGAGCAGGGGCAAGAGCAACAAAGGATTTATTTTGACTGGCATAAATTTGATCACCCTCAACGATCACTGTACCACTTGCGGTATCAGTCAGTCCCATGCTATTTAAAGTTGATTGTGGATCGTAAAATACTCTTGGACTTATCAAAGAATCAAGAACAGAGATTTGTGTGCTGTCGATGATCTCTGAATCCGGTATGGGTGAGAATCCCGAAGCTAATCCGGTTAAAGGATCCATTAAAACCTGAGATCCGTTAACATCATAGTAACGTTGTGTTATAATACCTTCAATTCCGATCATTGCCGCAAATTGAGGCCAAAAATAAATAACACCGCTATCATCGGTATAATATACATTAAAGCGTGAATCAAGGCAGACTGAGGTAGGGGTGACAGATAAATTGCTCAATGTATCGTAAATTCCTGTTTCCACTTCACCTGAAGGGCGAATGACACGAATGCGTTTTTCTGAACTATCTGCAAGGTACAATCTACCGTCTTTTGAGGCAAAAATATCAACTGGATCAGTTAATTCCAGTTGAGTAAAGCTCCAATCAGGAGAAATTCGTGCAAATTTATTTGGATCGGAATTTATCCCACTGATTGGCTTTTCACCTGTACCGGGAAGGGTCATTGTTTCTGAACACCCAAAAATAAGGAGGAGGGCAGATAAAAGTATTAAAGATGTCGATAATATTTTTTTCATTAGAAATTATAACTTATTTGAATTTGGTTAACGATTCCGAGATATTTATGAGGACGGAAAGCATAATCCACTTTCAGACCCGAGTTCCAACGTTCTGTTGTAAAGCCTAAGCCCATGGTGAATGGAATTTCGCTTCCAATACTGTAGCCGGCTCTAAACTGTATTGCATCTACAAATGTCGCATTAATTCCAAGAACATATGTTTCGTCGTTATCGACGGGATGGTTCAATTGAACAGTTGCAAGTAGATCCATAAAATTATTCTCATATACGGTCATAGAAGAACCGATATGGAAAGTTGTTGGAGGAGAAAATGTAGCATAATCTCGCATATCACCTTCTGATGATTCATATTGTCCGGCAGGCCCGGAAGGTGTACCGAAATTCAATAATGCGACGGCAAGAGTAAGATCTTTAAATCCTGTCCTGTAATAGGTCCCAAGATCCATGACGATAGAAGTAGTAGCCAGATCAAGATATTCTTCGCGTACAAAACGTCCGCTAAATCCAAAAGAAAAACGATCGCTCATTTTACGAGAAGCATTTATACCGATATAATAATCTGCATAAGTAAAGTATTCACCTGAGCCGTAGGGTTTGTATTCTGTTGTGATCTCCATGGCATCCATGTGGAGTGCTCCGATCTCCATGCCAAAGGCCCATGAACCGAAAGTGTGACTAATGGCCATATATTCATAGCCGATCCCATCAAACCAATCTAAATGAGAAAGAGCAATAGATGTACCTTCCAATTGGACTGTCACGGCAGGATTCCAATGAATTACCGAAGCATCTGAAACGATAGCTGTAAAAGCGCCACCCATTCCACCTGACATTGCCGAGGGATCGATCTTTAGAAAATTATAGATAGAAGTTCCGGCGCGTTGGCCGCCAAGTCCGGCAAAAGCCGTTGAGAAGCTCATCAACAAAGCGAGAGCGATATGTATGTTGCGTCGTTTCATCATTAAAACCTTAAAAAGATTCCGAGCATGATCTGTCTCGGTGCATAATATCGTGAAGGATCATCATTGGGATTTCTTCCACCAAAATAGGAGTATGAAATAATCTCACCGGGATCATAAGGCTGACCGGTAAAAGGATTGATTCTTCTGGGGACTTTATAGTTAAATAAGTTTTGTGCATCTACATAGAAGCCGTATGTCAAACTCTTATAATAAAAATTCTTGCTGAATTTCAGGTCAACTGTAATATAAGGATCAGCGATCTCACCGTAGGGATTATCACTTCGTGAGGTTCCGATATACCAAATAGTACCATCGGCGGTAATCACGGTATCTTGAACGATGCTTTCGGTATAGCGACGTCCGGATTGTGCTTCAATATGAGCATTGAGTGACCAGTTATTTATCCAGGGAGAAACATTGTCTTCATACATATGAAATCTCAAATTTCCGATCAAACGGAAAGGTTCATCCCAGCTGAGATAGTTCTCGGTCAAAGGCTTTTCAGGGATCATACCTGCTTCAACAAGAACGTTATCATCGGGACTGGAACTCTTACCTGTCGTAACAGAATAGGTAAATGAAGCATCTCCGCTAAAGAAACGACCAGCTGTTTGTCTGAACATGAATTCAAGTCCGTACGAACGAGCATAATCCATATTCAGGTACATCATTAGGCTGTAGTTCCCGAGCAGAGGATTAAAAGAAGTGATCGTCTGAGCTGTTTCATAATCGAACATATCTTTATAGTAAGCTTTAAATTCAATAGCGGATGCTGCCGAGAATTTATGCTTTAAACCAATTTCGTATGCAACGGTTGTCTTGGGATCAAGATTCGGGTTACCGATAAGACTGTAAGGGTTATCCGATACCGTATTTAATTTTGCATAAACATAGTTGTAAGTCGGAAGCTGTGAAAAATGTCCGTAATTAAAATAAAGTACATCATTGTCGGTGACAGGGTGGGAGATACCCAGACGCGGACTTACGTGGCCTTTAAATCTTGCACCGAATAAATTACCGGTTTCTTCAAAATAACGTTCACGTCCGGCTTGAGTAATCGTTAATAGATCCGGGTCCATCATAGCTTCTGTAATTTCTTTACCAATAAACCAATAATCATAACGTATACCGATATTGGCTATCATGCCTTCAAAGGTGATCTTATCTTGAAGGTAAATTGAGCCGTCAGAAGGTTTGACATTATAATAATCGTAACTTTCGCCTAATCCGGAGCCGAGCCAGGGTTTGTAGATATCAACTATCTGCATTTCTGTAAAACGATGTATAAGACCTGCTTTCATTTTGTGTTTTGTACTTGGATGATAGGTAAAATTGGTTGAGAGAGTATAATTTTTACTCCAGTAATCATACCAATAAGGTGCATCGCCATGATCCCAAAATTCATCACCTGTAAAAACAACAACATTCCCAAATTCATCTCTTGTTAAATATTCATTGGGGTCAATATCAAGAATTTCTTCATATTCAGTCCAATGCTTATTTTGAACCGCCTTATGGAAAGATGTAAAGAAATAACCGGCATTGACCGTATAGAATAATTTCGGGTTGATCGTATGTGTCCATAGGGCATTTATGACTTTGGATTCCTGTGTGCTGGTTGGATAATTATCTAGGATGTTCTGATAAGCATAGGGATAAGAACCGCTTGTAAAGTATCCCTGATTAACTCTGGCAGATTGATTGTAGGAGATAGAAAATTTATATTTTTGCCGGAGATTCCAAGAGAGCTTTGCCATAGTGGAAAGATTATTTTCCTGACGAGTAGTAAAAGCATTCATCCATTCACGATAGGGATATATTTGATTCGATCCGGGTAAATAAGAATCGGAGAGAAAAAGGTAAGCACTTACAAAATATGAGAGATAACCGGGTAATAATTTGCTGTTTCCCTTTGTGATAGGTCCACCTAAAGTGAATTCAACATTATCTGTTGATAAACTATTGGCACCAAATATCTGATCTGTTTTATAACCGAAGGAACCCTCAAGATTAGCAGCACCCTCTTTAAGTTTAACATCAATAATACCGGACATAGCTTGACCATATTCGGCGTTAAAACCACCGGTAATAATCTCAAGTTCTTCAATAGCATTTGGATTTACGTATAAACTTGATGTTTTGCCTGTTAAAGGATCTTTAATGGAAAGTCCGTCAACAATGAATTGACTTTCATCTACACGTCCACCACGAATATGGATCTCATTGTTCGATGTGGATACACCGGCCTGTTGACCAACGATATCCGCAACGCTTTCCACGATCTTGCCCATAAGATCATCAGCTGAAACAGTGACGGATGAGGCTGTTGAAGTAGCATCGATCAAAGGTTTCTCACCAACAACAATAACATCTTCACCCAGCGCAAGAACCGTAGTTTCAAGAGCAATATCCATACGGATATTATCGCCTTCTTTTAACTCGATTCCACCATGCATATGCTGTTTATAACCAATCATGGATACCATCATATCATAAGTACCTTCGCCCATACCCGTAACGGTAAAAGATCCGTCCATGGAGGTGGCGGCACCGTAATATGTACCTCTCAGGATGATATTAACTCCCGCCATAGGCTCTTTCGTTTCGGCGTCTATAACGACTCCGCGGATCGTAGCTGCATGCGCAAATACAGTAAAGCTCATTAAAATGAAAACCGCAATGTATTGTAGTATTTTTCTCATTTTATTCATCTAATTCAAAAACATGTTTAAAAAGCTCGTCTAAATTACCATTCCCATTTAAGAAATAAAGTGGGATCGACATATAATAACATAGCCCATCTCCAATGGGTGTTTCGATCATGACCGGTGGAGTACCCGTATAGTCACTTTTTAAGCGACCCGTCCCTGTATCTAATGAATCATGAGCAAAATGATATCTAAGAGTGGAAGAACTTCCGGGCACTACTGCATATAGCTTATCAGCCATAGTATATTCCACTTGTAATTCAAGTTTGTTATTCAGGGTTGTATCGCCCCAATTTCCCTCAATATTAATCCCTGGCCAGATCCTTCCCGTAGAACTATATTGATATACCGTATCAATATCTGTAAAGGTCCAGATCGTGTCCGGTCGACTTTCTGGAGCAACTTTTTGTGCATTATTCATTAATAATGTTCCGCCGTCTGCAATAAATCTTGTTAAAGCTAAAGAAGCATCATTAAGGTTGTTTGAGCCTTGGAATGTAAACCAAAATACTTTGGAAAAACTACTGAGATTAAACTCAATATCAATAGGTGAGTAAGGAATTGTATTTGCAGTGTTCACAATATTGCTGCCAATTCCCCACACAGAATAACTATTGCTTCCAAGCACTCCGTCAAAAATACCCGTAAATAGATTTTGGTGTGTATATTCTACTTGATCTCCTGCGAAATCATTAACGATCAAAATATCACCAATTGGCTCTACAACTTCCCAAACTAAGATCTCAGATTCGTCACTATTTCGATCTGGAAAAGTTATTACATTGCTTTTTGCACCTGCAATATCTTTAACTTTGAGATAAATATTATGTTTACCGGGGGTGATATCTGTAAGCATAACATCTCTAACAGTTCCGTCCAACTTTGTCCAGCTTGATGTATCATCAAGGGCGTAATAAATTTCCGTGATGGTTTCTTCACCATCAATATCGGAAATATCCCAATAGAAAGAATGATGAGTAAAAGAATAATGTACAGAATCTTTTTCTCTTGTACTTATCGGAAGTGAATTCAGCTTCCATTCTACTTCGGGAGGTGAATTGAAAACAGGAAATGAAGCTATAGCCGCTGTGGGATCCATTAAACTGTCGTTATCGACAGCTTGAACATGAAAAGAATAAATATCAAATTGAGTTCTGAGTGGCAAATAAAATAGTGCTGATTCGTCCTGAGTAAAAATTGCTGAATCCATGTATGACCAGCGATAATAATAACCAATGACATTTCCATCCGGATCATCGCCCCACCAATTAACTTCCTGAACGGAAACGGTTGTATCAAGACCCATAATCAAGGTATCAAGCACCCAAGTGGTGTCACCTTTATTTACCCAATAGTCACCAGGGCCCAGTGTTGTATCGGGATGATAGAAAAATGAAATATGTGTTTCAGGCGGCAAGTTTTCGGCTGTTGATGGTGGCAGGGGTGGGTGAAATAAATTACATGCTGCCAAACCCAACAGTACAACTGCTAGTATAATTGAAAATATTGTTCGCTTTATTTTATTCATTTTTCTTTTTTATAACCCGCCCCGATCACTCGGGGCGGGCAAGTAATTACCTTTTATTTCAAGAGTAATAATTTATTCGTTGCTGTGAATTCCGGGGTTTCGATCCGGTATAGATACATACCTGAAGATAGATGACCGGCATTCCAGCGTAGATCATAAGATCCGGCATTCATGCTTGAATTAACCAATTCTTGAACACGACGTCCGCTGATATCATAGATCGTTAATTTAACGTCTGTGGCTTTTGCGAGGTCGAAACGAATGGTTGTAACGGGGTTAAATGGGTTCGGATAGTTCTGATGCAGAACGAAGTTATCCGGAACATCGGCAATGCCGGGTTCAACAACAGGCTTGATGGTAATATCATCAACTTTACGAACTTCGATCTTGATAGAACCATAGCTGTACAAAACAACACCCATAACATTGCTTAGGGTATCGCCGGCAACTAAAGTATCTATTCCGCCCACAATAGCATTTTCCTGATAATTGATATCCAGAACAGAATCTGCAACCAGATCATCGTCAAGCAAGAATGAAGAAACTCCATCTGTCAGAGTAAGATCATATGAGTTAATTGAACCAATCCCGGCGTCATCTGAGATTTCAATAAAAACACCTTCGAATGATTCAGGGTTAGCCGCAAGATCAGCTAGAGTTACAGCTGTAGGAGCCATGGGTGCATCTTGTAGCTTTAATGTAACTGTACCGACAACATAGGTATTAGTCTGATATGCCCAATAAGCTTCATGGTCATCATCAACTACACCAGAAACAGTAACAATGGCACCTTCGTGTAAAGCGGCAAGAGCAGAAGGATCAGCAAGAACCCAAACACTATTCCATGCACCTTGAGCACTGGCAACAGTAATTGCGCCTTTACCTGCATCATCTTTAAAGTTTGCTGCGAGGACACCTTCCATAGTTAAATAGGCATCAAAGGTCACACTACAACCATGTAGGGGACTTAAGCCACTTTCGGCATGTGTGTATTGAATATCATATACTGTAGGATCACCGTCCAAGACTTTATATGTAAAAAATGCTTCTTCATAATTACTTGGTAATGCTGAAACATCAGATGAATCATCTACAACATAATAATAGTATTCAACGATCGCGCCATTTGCTTGTGCCGGGATAGTACCTGACCAAACATTACTTGTACCTTCGATCATATCAACACTTGCGATTGCACCATCATTAATTTTATAAAATACTTTTGCCGTATCAACAGTTCTTAAAGTGGAAATTGTTACCGAAGCAACAACGCTTTGTGCTGATGTTGGGATACCGGCAGGAGCACGACTTGCGAAGAGTAACATGGCAGGACCTTCACCCAAAACGATGTCTTCTTTATAAAGAGGGCAAAGTTTATATGATGTTGAGTCTGCATATGAACCGTAATGATGATACAACCAACCTGTAATGGATTCAATGGGTGTAAGGATAGGAGGAGCTACATAGTCGTCCAAACTATCGGAATCAGCATCAACCAGTGCTAACCCGCTTCCATCATCAATACCCAGGATTTCAAAAGGAAGTGAATTTTTTACTACTAAGGCCTTTTCGATACGAACAATAACATTACCCCATTGTTCAGCTGTAATTGGAACACGTAGATCGCCGGTTGTTATAACTGCAGTATCAGGCAGGTCTGCAATACCCAGTAAGTTGACATCACCAACTAAAAAGAGTTCGGTCATGTTAGAAGGAGATGTAGAGTATTCATCGATATAACCACCCATCTCAATCAGATCACCGGCAAACATATCGGGATATAAAGAAGCATCCTCGTTGTACGATAAGATCGCACTCCAGGGACCGCCATGAACATCGGACATGATAAATTTAACACCATCACCGGCATAACTTAAACCGGTAGGCATGGTTACAATAGCCTTAAGATAAATAGTTGTATCCGGGTTAACCATATATGATATATCAGATGCGGCATCTGCAGGTGTTTTCAGAAGATCTGAATAACGAACCTGCTGGATACGCTGAATACGGGCGTAAACTTTTGTTCCACCTGTCAGAGGACCTTCAATGATATCCCATGCAAGACGAGGTGTTACTTTGAAAGCACTGTAGGAATAAGTCATCAAACCGGTAATTGAAATAAGACTGTCATATTCATCCGGCCAGAAGTAGTAAGCTGCATTACCGTCATCATCAACACCGACGGTATCAGTTGTATCTGCAATTTCCCATTCACCGTAACCGGCATCGGGATTTGAAATTTCAACATCAAGCAGACGTACCAAACAACCTTCATAATCTTCCATATTAGCTTGAGCTGCTGTGATGACTACAGGTGCCGGGCATCCAACGCCGGCAGAATCAAGTGTAAGTGCTGTAACATCTTTAATTTGAGTTAACCCGTAATATTCTGCAGCTGTACCTGTAATGGTCACTGAATCACCTTCAGCAACAATGACAGTATCGCCAACAAGATTATTGATGTTTGTACCAAGATAGACATAGATACCATTCCAGGCACCGACTCCATCCTGAATGTACATTTTTGAACCACCAAATGCATAAGGTTCACCGGTAACAATACCGGATACCGTTACAACCTGATCTTTCATTGGCGAATCTCCAGTAGAATCAGCAGTAAACTGAATGTCTCTGATCGTGGTCGCAAATGCGGCACCGGTCAGGAGGAGTGCCAATGCAATGATTAGCAATTTTTTCATCTTTTTTCTCCTTGATTTGAATTCTATTTTATGACTAAAAAACGCCCGGTTTTTATATAACCGGTAGCATTATTTTCTACAGCAAAAATATACATTCCCGTTGCCAATGCCTGATCATCCTCAGTAATAATATCCCAAGCATGCTCTCCACCGGAATATACACTACTTGAACCAAGACCCTCTTGAAGTCTTCTTGTATCATTCCCTGAATATGTTGATGAACTGTGTTCTATCGTTTTTACCAATTCTCCTGAGATAGTAAAAATTCGTATAGTTGATTCATCAGGAAGTCCGGTGAACCAGATCATACGATCCCTAACTCCTGCTCCATCCCAAACGGCATTAACGCGGTAAGGATTGGGGTAAACACCGACTTTTGTCATTTCATCATCAATCGCTTGCTGACCGGTCACCACAGTAATACGGTTTTCCAATTGTGAGGATTCTAATGATAATAATCCTGTTCTCGGATCACCTTTATCATATGATGTC
>DAOVOB010000079.1 GCA_030629925.1 Fidelibacterota bacterium | reverse complement strand
GGGACAGGCATCAGTCTACTCCGCCAGCTGGCGGATACGCCCGACAGGTGTCTGCCCCC
Organism: Fidelibacterota bacterium; assembly: GCA_030629925.1. Taxonomy (GTDB): domain Bacteria; phylum Fidelibacterota; class Fidelibacteria; order Fidelibacterales; family Fidelibacteraceae; genus M50B103. The sequence continues at coordinate 5,895 of DAOVOB010000079.1, read as the reverse complement.
TACACATCTCAATAATTCGATGAAACGATAACTCAACTCTCAACTTTTGACCTTTGACTCTTAGATTTCTTTCGACTTTTCAACTTTTTTTTGCCTTTATACCTATTTTTTTTATACTTGCAAAACAGCGATTAGAATTTTCGCTGTTTTGCCTCACTTATCCACATATTTATCCACACGCAAATCTATATTTTTCAATTATTAATCGTATTTCACTTTCATTTATAACTTTTCTAAATTATCTTTACAGATAACAATATTTTTCGAGGAAATCATGGTAGATAAACAAGATATTACACGCATCCCCCCGCAATCAATAGATTCTGAAAAAGCAGTCTTAGGATCTATGATGCAAGATGAAATGGCAGCAAGTCGCGCATTGGAATTATTAAATGAAAGTTGTTTTTATCTTGATGCCCATAAATTTATATTTCGTGCAATGAGAGATCTCTATACGGAACATAAACCCATTGATCAACTGACCGTAGTTGAAAAGCTCAATCAATTAAAACTAATTGATGATACCGGTGGTCCCGCTGTGATCGCGGATCTGATCAACCGCGTACCTTCAGCTGCCAATATCGAATATTATTCCAATCTTGTTAAAGAAAAATACATTCTTAGGACTATTATTTCATCTTCAAACGAAATGATCGATAGCGCATTCTCTGAAACTGAGGAAACAGATATTATTCTTGATAAAGCACAGCAGCAAATTTTTCAATTAAGGGAAAATAGTGCTTCTCAAGATTTTGTAGATATAAAAAATATTCTGCATTCGACTGTCGAACATATTGAGGCTTTATCTCATCATCAGGGCGATGTAGTGGGTATTCCTACAGGGTTTAAACAATTTGATGCAATGACCAATGGATTTCAAAACTCCGATCTGGTTATTATAGCCGGACGTCCATCAATGGGTAAAACTGCTCTTGCATTATCAATGATGCGCAATATGGCTTTAGATCATGATATAAAAGTCGGTTTCTTTTCACTGGAAATGGCACAAGAGGGTATTGCCATGCGATTGCTCAGTATGGAAAGCGGAATTGACCACCAGCAATTAAGACGTGGTAAAATTCCACCAAACCAATGGGAATTTCTGACAACAGCTGCAGGTAAGATCAATGATGCAACTATCCATTTTGATTTTACAGCAAATCTTAATGTTTTGGATATGCGCAGTAGGGCCAGACGACTAAAAAGCCGTCTGGGCAAATTAGATATTATCTTTGTGGATTATTTGCAGATCGCACACGCCACCGTAAGAAAAAATGATAGTCGCGTACAAGAAGTTGCCATGATATCACAGCAATTAAAAGCCCTTGCAAAAGAATTAAAGATCCCTGTCGTAGCTCTCTCACAGCTAAGTCGTGCTCCCGAGCAACGTGGTGGTGACAGCCGCCCCAAATTATCTGATCTTCGTGATTCCGGAGCTCTTGAACAGGATGCAGATCTCGTGATGTTCATACACCGTCAGCACTATTACTCAAAGGATCCGGGTGATGAAGGAAAAGCCGAATTGATCATTTCAAAACATCGTAACGGACCTACCGGTAATGTTAATTTAATCTTTAAAAGTGAGATCGTTCGTTTCTTTGACGCTCCATATGACTCTTATGCTCATCAAGCTGAAGAAATGTCAATGTAAGTAATATGACAAACGAATTACCAAAAACTTTCCCTAAAGATTTCAATGAACTTATTAAAAAAATAAGATCATACAATAGCAATATTGATACTGATATTCCCATTATGTGGAAAGCCTATAGTTTTGCCAAAACCGCTCATAAGGATCATTATCGTAATACCGGTGAACCTTATTTTATCCATTTATACCAAACCGCCTTTATTTTAGCTGAATTGAATATGGATACACCTACGATCTGTGCCGGTTTTCTGCACGATGTGATCGAAGATATCAAAATCCCCGAAGAAGTCTTGAGAAATGAGTTCACGCCCTTAATTGTTAGTCTTGTTGTGGGAGTCACCAAGATCGGTGACATGGATTTTGAAAGCGAGCAACAGGAGCAAGCGCAAAATTTTCGCAAGATGATGTTGAAGGTAGCGGAAGATATTAGAGTAATTATCATTAAATTTGCCGATCGTCTTCACAATATGCGTACTCTTGATGCCATGCCTCCCGAGAAGCAACGTATTAAATCACTTGAAACCCGTGATGTTTATGCCCCTCTCGCCCACCGTCTTGGAATGTACAGGATCAAGATGGAAATGGAGGATCTTTCACTAAAATATCTCAATCCTGAAATTTATAAAGAACTCAATAAGCGCATTGATGATCAAAAAAAGCGATCGCAGCATGATATTGATGATTTCATCTCTTTGGTCAAAAAATATATTGATGAAGAAAATATTGAAGCACGTGTTTTTGGACGTATTAAAAGCTTTAATTCAATTTACAACAAAATGCTACGCCAAAATCGTCCCTTTGAAGAAGTATTCGACATTCTTGCGATCAGAGTTATTGTGAACTCAATTACCCATTGCTATTCTGTGCTGGGTATTGTACATCAAAAATTCACACCGATCACCGAGCGCTTCCGTGATTTTATTGCAACACCGAAATCAAACGGTTACCAATCTGTTCATACAACGGTTATTGGGCCTAAAGGTATTCCCATCGAGATACAAATCCGCACAGATGAAATGGATAAAACTGCAGAAGTCGGTATTGCGGCTCACTGGAAGTATAAAGAATCCGGTGAAAGTGATGAACTCGACAAGCATATCAATTGGTTGCGCGAACTAGTTGATATTTTAAAAAATGATACACAGGGTGATGAAGAATTTCTGGAAACCATGAAGATTGGACTTTTTAGTGATGAAATATTTGTATTTACACCTAAAGGTGACCTCATTAAAATGCCCATTCATTCCACTGCTCTGGACTTTGCTTTTGCTGTCCATACCGAAGTGGGTTTTTGCTGTATCGGCGCAAAAGTAAATGGTAAAATTGTTTCTTTAAATACACAACTTTCCAGTGGTGACCGTATTGAAGTCATTACCTCAAGTAGGCACAATGTAAGTTATAACTGGTTGAGATTTGTGACAACAAATCGTGCTAAAAGTCGTATCAGAAAATGGTTACAACGACACGAATTTGAACAAAGTGTGAAACTTGGTGAGGAAATTCTTGAAAAAGGCTTAAGAAAAGCCAAACTCTCAGCCAAGATCAAAGATGCAAAAACAAGATTTAAAGAATTGGCTTTTGACACAGATAATCTTTTCTATCAAGCGATAGGAAAAGGTGACCTGACTGTAAAACAAATTATCAAAGAGCTTTACACCAAAGATGAGGAAGTTAAAACAGCTGGTGGATTTTTTCCTGCACTTCATCAGTATCGTTCGACCAACGGGATCAGTGTCAGTGGCCATGAAAATATGTTAGTGCAGCTTGCAAAATGCTGTAACCCCATTCCGGGTGATGAGATCATAGGTTTTATTACTCGTGGCCGCGGTATCACGGTTCATCGACATGATTGCAGGAATATTCCCAATCTTGAAGAAGAAAAAGATCGTTTCATTGACGTAAAGTGGCAAGTAAAAGCCGGACGTACTTTTGTAACACGCATCAATGTTATTAGTGAAGACAGAGCAAGTCTGATCTATGATGTTTCACAGATCATTCATGATCAACACACAAATATGCTAAGTATAAATTTCTCGGTTGAAGGTAAATTGGCCAGAGGTCAAGTTGCCGTTATGGTCGAGAGCTTGAAACATGCTGAACGTATCATGCGAAAATTAAAAAATATCCCTGGGGTATTAACTATCGATAGAACATAATTCTGGGAGGAATCAATGGAAAAGAAAACATTCACTAAAAAAGATGTTGCAAAACACATACGTGTAAAAACCAAAGGTGGTTGTAAAATGCGTATTTATGAATGTGAAAAGTACATGGATGAGATCTTTTCAGCCATGCTAGATCTGCTTATGGACGAAGAAGCTGACCGTGTCCGAATTGAGATCCGAAATTTTGGTGTTTTTGAGGTCAAGAATTCTAAAGCAAAACCTCAAGCCCGTAATCCTAAGACAAATGAAGTTATTTATGTCCCTGCACGTAAAAAAGTTCATTTTAAAGCTGGCAAAGTACTAAAAGAATACCTCTCTAAACCCCGGGAAGTGTAAGGATAAGCATGAAGCGAGTTCTTGCGATCGATTACGGAATGCGGCGGATCGGTCTCGCAGTCTCTGACCCTCTTCAAATCATTGCCACTCCTTTAGATACACTAAGGATCAGCAATTATGATGACGGGATCAAACAACTGATAGCCATCTATGAGGAATACAAGCCAATAACAATTATTATGGGCTATCCTATTGGTATATCGGGTAACAAAACAGATCAAACGCGACTGGTTGATAAAGTTATTGAATCACTAAAATCAAGCATTGATGTCCCTATCATCTCATGGGACGAACGCTACACGTCCATTCAGGCTAAAGATATCCTTAAGCTACAAGGCCGTAAAGCTCGTGATGATAAAGGGATGGTCGATCAATTGGCCGCACGTATCATGTTGCAGGAATATTTGGATTCGCGGAGCAACACATGAAACTTAAGCTAAAACATATTTTTCTACTTTTACTTTCTGCTCTTCTTCTTGAATTATCATTTGCACCATTTAATCAATTTTATACCGCTTTTTTCGCCCTTCTCCCCCTCCTATTTGTTCTCGAAAAAGTTAAAAACGGTTTTCTTACCGGTTTGATCTGGGGAATATTCTACTCTATTTTCTCAATCCATTGGTTAGCATTGAATACCGGGACATTTCCCTGGCTTGCGACTTTTTCCATGCTACTGGGAGCTGTTTTCCTTGCTCTAAATTATGGATTTATCGGAATGCTTTTCAAGATGATCCACAGAAAAGACACCTCATTAGCTTTTCTATTCTTGCCTTTCATTTGGGTTGCAGTAGAATTTTTGAGATCATTTGGCACTTTCGGCTTCCCATGGTTAAGCTTGGGACATTCACAGGCTTACAACACACTCTATGTCCAAATGGCTGATATTGGAGGAGTTTATACTATATCGTTGGTTCTGCTTATCACGAACCTATTTCTTTTTTTCATGATCAAATATTATTCCCGGAGACGTCTGATCTCTCTTATCGTTATCTTGCTTTTCCCTTTTATTTACGGAACGATCATGATTAGTTCCGATCTTTCCTCTGAGAATAAGTTGAATTTCAGGATCGTCCAGCCCAATATTCCGGCTAAAGAAAAATGGATACCCGCAAATAGAGTACCCATTATTAATAAACTAGATTCTCTCAGCAGAATAGATAATGGCTTTCAACCGGATGTGATCGTATGGCCTGAAACAGCCGTTCCCTATTACCTGCGTTCTTCTATCTACTTTACGCACCTGGTAAATCAATGCGCTGTTGATATGAACAGCACTCTGATCACGGGGGCTTTGGATTTCTATTACAAAGATGAAAATAACTGGCATTCCAGCACCAATACGGTCTTTGTTTTTGAACCTGAAAAATCAACTTTCAATTCAGCTATCTATGATAAATTACACCTAGTCCCATTTGGTGAATTCACACCAGGAGGCTCTATGTTTTCTTGGTTGAATAACATGGAATACGGTCAAAGTGAATTTTCTCATAGGAACTTTAGAAAACCATTAAAAATGACTTCTGACAGTATTGCATTTACACCTATGGTCTGTTTTGACTCTGTTTTTCCTCATACGGTCAGATCTTTTTCGACTCAAGGAAGTAAATATAACATTCTTATTACCAATGATATATGGTTCGGTCGTTCAGTGGGTCCTTACCAACATGCCGCTATCTCGATCCTTCGTGCAGTTGAAACACGCCGACCTTTGATCCGTTCGGCAAATGCCGGGATATCAATGTT
>DAOVOB010000214.1 GCA_030629925.1 Fidelibacterota bacterium | reverse complement strand
CTGACCGATGCAGCTGGAGCAGCAACACCAAAAGATTCCATTGCGATGAGTGATGTTACAACATTTACAGATATAAGTACAGAAGGCTTGACCAGCGCCTGGGATTTTGCCTACAATTTCAATGACGATGCAGGAGATGATGATATATGGGATATGGATACCAGTGGAGCATTCAATGATGGCTATCCTTTCCTCTTCTGGGAAAGCGGCGTTGATATTGCGCTTCAGGAAGAAGTGGGTATTGCTGATCAGAATGGAATGATCAGTGAATTTAAGCTCTTGCCTGCCTACCCTAATCCTTTTAATCCGAAAACAGTAATCGGCCTGCACTATGCTGTAAGCGGCAATTCTGTGATCAATATTTATAATGTTCAAGGAATTTTGGTCGAACAATTATTTAATGACTATATTGAAGCGGGAAGCTACAAACTGACCTGGGATGCAAGCGATATGTCATCCGGCGTTTATATTGTCAGAATGGTAGCAGGTGATTTTATACAATCGCAGAAAGTGGTGTTGATCAAATAGTACAATTTGCCATTTCGAACAGTATTCGCTCCGAATGATCGGAGCTTCAGACTTCACTGCGTTACGCCCGACAAGACGCCGTCAGGCCAAGTCAAGCTTACGCTTCTTTTCTGTCATTTCGACCGAGTTCCGATGAGTCGGAACGAGCGGAGAAATCTCAAACTATTAATCTTTTGTCAGTAATTTAAGATCTTTCCACGTGCCCTGATAAATATCAGGGCTTGGTCGAGATGACATTTTCCCTTTGTTATAATTCTTTTCCCAAATTCACCATTTCAATGGCATTTTGAACAGCATTCCAACCTTTATTACCGGCTTTGGTCCCGGCGCGTTCAAGGGCTTGTTCTATACTGTCGGTAGTGATCACGCCAAAGATTACCGGTTTGCCGGTGTCCAGTGATACCTTTGCAACACCTTTACTGACCTCGGCGGCCACGTAGTCAAAATGCGGGGTGGCGCCTCGGATCACGGCACCCAAACATACGACCGCATCATAATCTTTTGTCGTCATTATATTCGCTATTAACGGAATCTCGAATGCACCCGGTACCCATGCGACATGTAGATCATCTTCGTTTCCGCCATGCCGGATAAAGCTATCCTTTGCTCCGGACAGAAGTTCTTTGCTGATAAGATCATTGAATCGAGAGATCACGATCCCCAGCTTCATTCCTTTAGCTTGTAAATTTCCTTCAAAGTGCTTCATTTATTTTTCCTTTCGTTTTTGTTTTTATTCTCTAAGATCATATGTCCCATTTTATCTCTTTTTGTTTCCAAATAGAATTGGTTGCTGTTCGTGGGCGGGATCTCAACGGGAATCCGTTCGACCACTTCGAGATCATAGCCCGAGAGGCCGATGATCTTTTTGGGATTATTGGTCATCAGCCGCATCTTGCGAATTCCGAGATCTTTAATGATCTGTGCACCTGCTCCGTAATCTCTTAGGTCAGGTTTGAAACCCAACTCAATATTTGCCTCGACAGTATCCAGTCCCTGATCCTGAAGTTCATAGGCCATGAGTTTATGTCGCAATCCTATACCTCTGCCTTCCTGCCGAAGGTAAATCAAGGCTCCGCTCCCTTCTTCTGCGATTTTTTTCAATGCGGCATCTTTTTGCGCCCCGCAGTCACAACGAGCCGAATGAAATACATCACCGGTAATACACTCGGAATGCACTCTGAGCAATGCCGGTTTTTCCGGATCAAAAGTTCCCATTGTGATCGCAAGATGTTCTTTGCCGTCCAGCAAGTCCTTATATAAGGTTAGTTTGAACTCACCAAACTCATTCGGGAAGCGGACAGCTGTTTGTTTTTCGATATAATGTTCGGTTTTTCTGCGATACTTGATCAGATCAGCTATTGTAATGATCTTAAGATTATGCTTTTTGGCAAACTCCATTAAGGCAGGCAATCTCATCATGGTTCCGTCGTCATCCATGACCTCACACATCATGGCAACCGATTCAAGCCCGGCCAATCTACACAGATCAACCGAAGCTTCGGTATGTCCGGTGCGTCGCAAGACACCTCCGGGTTTGGCTATAATGGGGAAAATATGTCCCGGTCTGCCTAGCTGAGCGGGTTTTGATCTTTTATCTACCAGTACTTTAAAAGTTGTAGCACGATCGTGAGCCGATATGCCCGTCGTGGTTCCTTCGACCGCATCCACGCTAACAGTAAAACCCGTAGTGTGCAGGGACGAATTGTGACTGACCATCGCGTGCAAGTTCAGGCGTTCTCCGACCACTTCATCAACTGCCGCGCAAATCAATCCACGTGCCTCTTTTGCAGCAAAATTAACTGATTCGGCCGTTATAAATTCTGCGGCCTGGATCACATCGCCTTCATTCTCCCGTTGCGGATCATCAACCACGATGAGTATTTTACCTTGTTTAAAATCCTGAATAGCCTCTTCTAAGGTATTGAAATTAAATTCATCGATATACTGTTTGTTTTTCATAGTTCATATCCCCATGACATTAAAGTTGATTTGTTCAATTTTTTTCCGTTTTGCATGAATTTTGCAATGTATTTTCCAATGATATCGGTCTCCAGATTGACTTTATTTCCGGGCCGTAGTTCATTTAATGTTGTATTGGACATGGTATAGGGTATCACTGCGACAGAGAAACCATCGTGATCCGTCGAGGCAATGGTCAGGGATATGCCATCCAGTGCAACACTGCCCTTTTCCACCATCATAGCCGCGATCGTTTTTGAAGTTTTAAAATGCATCTCTGCACTGTTTCCTGTTTTTTTTACGTGCATTAACTCAGCCAGGCCGTCTATGTGTCCCTGCACGATATGACCATCAAAGCGTCCATGAGCAGGCAGGCCGCGCTCCAAGTTAACCTTTGTGCCTGTTTTCCATTGCCCCACGGTGCTTCGTGATACGGTCTCACTGACCACATCCACAGTAAAACCCTTGGGCAGTAACTCCACCACGGTCAGGCAGACTCCGTTGATAGCGACGGAATCGTCTACTTCGATTTCCCCGTCCAGTTTTTCTGATATAATGCTCAATCGTAAACCGCTGCTACCGGGCTTGATCGATTTGATGCTTCCTATTGTTTCTATAATTCCTGTGAACATATTTATCCTTCGGAATGGTCCAGACCATCCCCTGCATTGTATTTATTGATAATTCCTGTAAAATGCATATCCGGT
>DAOVOB010000212.1 GCA_030629925.1 Fidelibacterota bacterium | reverse complement strand
TAATTGATTAATCAAATAATTGAGATCCCGAATAAACAAGCCACTGGCTTATTTTTCGGGATGACATGTTCATTGTTTTTTTTAACCATTAATAAAAAACCCGGCAGAAGCCGGGTCTTATATATTTCTTATGTTCAACGATTAACAGATTGTGCTGTTTCACGCCTGCCGGCCATAGCCTTCCTGACCAGCGAAGCCTTCTTGTCATCCGTAGCCTTGGCGTAGGATGAGGCGAAGTTGGTGGCGAAGGCTGGTCTCACATTTTACAATTTATCAGCAATCGCTTCCGCTACTTCTAGTGAAGTATTTGAACCGCCAAGATCGTAAGTGCGAACTTTTCCTTCTTTAATAACTTCGGCTACTGCAGTTTCAAGTTTTTCTGCCATTTCTATTTCATCCAACCAGTCTAGCATCATCTTTACTGTCAAGATCATGGCGATCGGGTTGACCTTGTACAGGCCGTAGTATTTTGGGGCAGAACCATGGGTTGGTTCAAACACGGCCAAATTGTCACCGATATTTGCAGAACACGCAAAACCAAGTCCACCGATCAGCTGAGCTGAAAGATCGGAAAGAATATCTCCAAACATGTTTTCCGCAACAATAACTTCGTAGTTGCCCGGATCTTTAACCAGCCACATACATTGTGCATCGATGTTCGTTTCCCAAAGCTCAATACCGGGATAGTTCTTTGCAACTTCACGAGCGGTGCGGATCATAAGCCCACCGGTCTCACGAAGCACATTAGGTTTGTCACACACCGTAACAGCTTTCTTACCATATGTTTTAGCAAACTCAAAAGCATTTGTTACAATACGCTTACAACCCTGGCGGGTCATTATGCGTGTAGACAATGCAATATTCTCAAGACCGGCATCTTTAAATTTTTTCATTTTGGGGTGGTTCTTATCAAGGACATCATAAACATCCTGGGGTAGTGGATGAAATTCTATTCCACCATACATGCCTTCCGTGTTTTCGCGAAAGATCGTAATATCGATCTCATCTTTGTAATTCAAAGGATTACCTGCATACGCTTTGCATGGGCGCATATTGGTATGCAGATCAAAGAGTTGGCGAAGGCGGACAATAGGGCTAAAATACACATGTCCCTTACCTTGCATTTCCGGAAGAAGTTCTTTTTCTGCTTCTTCTTTTGGTTTTGATGTGATCGCGCCAAAAAGGGCACAATCAACTGTTTTCAGCATCTCGATCGTACGTTCGGGAAGCGCGTCACCTTCCGTTTTCCAATACTCCCAACCGATATCGCCATGAACGAATTCGGCATCCAGTCCCAGTTTATCCAGGACGATCTTGGCGGCTTCCATTACTTCATTGCCGACACCGTCTCCCGGCATCCATCCGATGCGGTATTTAGCCATTTTGCCACTCCTTAAATTACCCGTTAATGTAAAACGCGCCACTCCGAACATGCGGCAGTGGCTCTTGTAATCACTTAAACCAATTATAAATAATCAATTGAAATTATGATAATTTTTTTCAGAAAGCAATAGCAGTGAAAATTATTTTGAGGTCAAGATTGAGGTCAAGGTTGAGGTTAAGAAAAAGAAAAGATACAAGACAAGATGATTTTATTTTAAATATTCACCCAGATAAAACCCGGCGATCGCGACACCTAAACCTAAACCCATATTTGCTAACATATTAACTATAGCAAGCCAGGCAGATGCTGTCTTAAATAGTAAGAATGTTTCCATGCTAAATGTCGAAAATGTTGTAAAAGCGCCTAAAAGACCAATTGCCAGAAAGAAATACCATACTGTATGCTCACCTCCGGTCAGACCAATAAATAGGGCTAAAACAAAAGATCCCAGCACATTGACGGCCAAGGTTCCCCATGGGAAATTACCGCTTGAAGCGGCATAGAGTAAAGACGAGATAGAAAAACGAAGGACGGCACCAAGAGCACCGCCCAACGCTATAAATAAATATTTCATATTCGTTTAATAAAGATAACCAAGTCCAATATAAAGTCCGGTACTACCATCATTGCTTGAACCGGCAAAACCGTAATCTACGGCCAAGATCATATTTTCGTTCATGGCTAGTTTGATACCCAAACCATATCCAAGGTGAACTGTTTCACTATTCCCTGTCAGGTAATCATCATATACGCCTGTCGGAATCCCTGTTTTGTCATAATCATATGGCTGAACAACCATACCGGCATCAACAAAAGGGTTAATACCAAAGTACCAGCTCTGACCGATCCAGTTGAATCTTACGATCTTCCAACGGGCTTCCAGGTTCGCATAAACATAGCCATCACCAACAAGGCGAGAACCCATAATACCGCGAACGGTTTTACTACCGCCAAGTCCATCAACATTGCTCTTCGAATTGGGCATGTTCCCCTGAAGATAAAATGGCTGCTTGCCTGCTATCACACCCTGATAACCCAAACGATATGTCAGAGATAATTTATCCGGAGCCAGTGTGAAATACTGACGGTGAATGGCAGATAGTTGCAACCACCCACTTTCGTTCAACCCATTTATACCTGGAGCATATGTTAAGATCAACTCTTCCCAAAGTCCGCTCATGGGACTGGCTTCATTATCTCTAGTATCATATACAAAACCGGCTTTTAAATAGGTAACCGGACCACCATCTGCTTCAGTCGAATCTATGGCGTCCCAGTTCAAAAGGTCATCATATAAGGTAGAAAGAACCGCATAGTTTTTCTTGTCGTTTATGGGGTTCCAGGCTTTTGTTTCTTTTACTGAACTAACATTGAAATTCAAATAACCCAAACCACCCAGCCAACGAAATGATTTGTTGGTTATGTTTCCTTGAAAGTTTGCCGTAAAACGAAAATTGTTTCTTTTCATAGCATAGTAAAGCGGGTTTTTGAAATCAACCGCACCCGTGTCTAACCAGCTAGCATTATACTGTGATTCAGCGCCATTGAAACCGTAGAATCCCCATGCGTTTTTTTCAATATAACTAAGATCTGCAGTAACCCGGACATCTGGAATTAAGTATTTTGAATCATAGGTAACCTGTGCCAATCCGGCACCTTTAGTTGTTCGATTCCACTCCACATACAGGTTGTGATAGTAATCAGGATAAATAGCGCCATCACCATAGAAAAAGATATTGGCGAGTAATCCATACTGAAAACCGGTATCTGAGTTATATGCTACTGAAGGCAAGGGGCCTACATTAATTCCGGTTTTTACGAAATCATC
>DAOVOB010000074.1 GCA_030629925.1 Fidelibacterota bacterium | reverse complement strand
ATTTATCGCTTCTTCTCGACTCGACCATCCGGCAGATCTTCTTCCCGAAGCTTCGGGATTCGGACGCCAGCCGGAAGGTCTTACGTTTCACGCCTGCCGGCCGTCCCCGAAACTTCGGGGTGGCGAAGGCTGGTCTTACAGTATTTCTCTACCAATTCCTGCATATCACCTTTCAAGATGTCGTACCTGCCCATATTCCTTAAAATAGCAGCAGGGTAATAGGCATCCTTGAATATCGAATCATGAATAATGAACATTCGAACAATCGAAATCAATGTAAAATTCATAAATGAGATTGAGTGTAAGAACAAAAGGGGAATTGATCGATCGAACTATAGAATGAAAGCTGAGCAGAAATCAGTGACCAATGATCATTAATTTTATTTGATATCAGGTTTCAAATTAGTGATTTGTAGATTTTAATATAAACAATAATTTTAATCAACAATCAACAATACTTCTGCACGATCTCTTCCATATCACCCTTAAGAAGGTTATACATTCCCATATTGCGAAGAATAGCGGCAGGGTGGTAGGTAACACGAAGGTCAACTTCATGATATTGATAGGTAATACCACGCATATCTTTAAGGGCATTTGATTCTCTCAAAAGAGTATTGGCGGCAATTCGTCCTAGAGCAACGATCACATTGGGTTTGATCAGTTCGATCTGACGATGAAGATAGTTTTCACATAATGCGATCTCTTCGGGGAGAGGGTCGCGATTTTTGGGCGGACGGCATTTTAGGACATTGGCTATAAAAACATCCTGACGGGAAAGACCGATCTCTCCTAGTACTCTATCCAGGAGTTTACCTGCTCTTCCAATGAAGGGCATACCGGTCTTATCTTCTTGTTCACCGGGTGCTTCGCCTACAAACATAATATCGGCATTGGGATTACCTGCACCAAATACGAAATAATTTCGGGTTTCGCCTAAAGCACATTTTTTGCATGTATGTATCTCTTCGTAATAATCTTCAAGTGGATGCTTTTTAGGTGATGAAAATATTTCACGACCATACACGTCCCGCATGTATTCGAGAAAAGGGAGTTTTTCCTGCATGTTTAGTCTTTCGATTTAGTGATGGTTTGCCAAATGGCTTCTGCTATATCCACTTTAGATTGAAGCGGTAAAGAGTGTGCTTTATGTTTTTTGTTTATAATTGTTACCTGATTTGTATCGGTAGCAAATGCGGATCCTTTTTCGCGAGGATTATTGACGATGATCCAGTCTAAATTCTTTTTTTCCATCTTAGAAATGGAGTTGGTCACTTCGTTCTCTACTTCTACACTGAAACCGACCAGGATCTGATCTTTTTTGTTTTTCCCCAGCTGAAGTAAAATATCGTCTGTTTTTTTCAAGCTGAGTGACTCAGGAATCTTATCTTTTTTCAGTTTACCTTCAGAGGGATTTATGGGTCGTATATCTTCAACAGCTGCAGCCATTACAACGATATCTTGATCCTTATAAAGATCCAAGACAGCTGCTTTCATTTCTTCTGCGGTAACAACATACTGAGTTTTACATCCAGTGGGGTCGGGGAGAGTTGTCGGGCCGGAAATATAATTCACGAATGCACCGGCTTTAGCTGCAGTTTCGGCCAAAGCTATTCCCATTTTACCTGTAGATGGATTTGAGATAAATCGAATGTCATCAATGGCTTCCCGTGTGGGACCACCGGTGATCAGGATGCGTTTACGTGCGAGTGGACTTTTTTTTTGAGCGGAAATGGCTTTTTCAAGGTGAAAGATCAACGTCTTTTCATCGGGGAGACGCCCAATGCCCCAACCTTCTTCAGCTGTTGCCAATTCGCCGGTTTCCGGTTCAATGATATGATATTTCAATTCCCGCAATTGCTGTAAATTACGCTGGACAACCGTATTTAGATACATGTTTTTGTTCATAGCGGGAGCAATGATGGTTTTTTCGGGTTCTGCAACAAGCAACATGGTGCTGAGAGCATCATCTGCAATACCGGCGGTTATTTTACCGAGTATGTTTGCAGTAGCAGGTATAACGGCAACAAGATCCGCACGTTGAATGATATCAATATGGCGTGTACCGACAATGCCGCTTTCGGATTCGAACATGCCGGTGATCACTTCTTTACCGGAAAAAGTTTCAAAGATCAGGGGCGTCATAAATTCTTGTGCAGAACTTGTCATTACGACAGTTACATCGCAGCCAAGATCCCGTGTCAATCTACGGAGAAGGGGTGCGCTTTTATAAATCGCGATCCCACCTGTTAATCCGAGAACAATTGATTTACCCCTGAGAACAGACATAATTATTCTTTTGTTTCAGTTTCTTTATCTTCTTCGGGCTCTTCTTGTTTTTCGTATTCGAATTTAATATTGTTTTGCTCATAGTCTACCATGGCAAGAGAAGCGGGTTTTTCAAAAGAATCGAAATCTGTATCATTTTCAAATACTTCGTCGCTTTCAGGATCGATCATATTTTGGATCGGAAAGTCTTCACTCCGTTTTTGATTGATCTGCCGTGCGCGTTTAGCCATCACGGTGATCGCTTCAAAGATGTCGTCCGGGCGATTGCCCTTGAAACGGAAATCTTTTTTCATTGGATTGCCTCCAGTTTATTCATAATAAGGGTCTCTACGTTATCGACCACATCGTTCAATGTATCATTTATTATGACGTGGTCAAACTTTTCTTTTTCTTTGCGTTCTTCAGGTATCCGTGAAAGACGTTTTTGAATATGTTCTTCCGTCTCGGTTCCACGGTCACGCAAACGCTTTTCAAGTACTTTCATATCCGGGACATCAATGAAAAAAGAGATGTTCTGTTCCGGGTATTCTTTCAGGACGCGTAAGGCGCCTTTTACATCTATATCAAGAATGTAAACATGTCCATCTTTTACTGCTTTTTCAAGTGGTTCACGAGGTGTTCCGTATAGATCATGGTGTACATGTTCATATTCTATAAAAGCATTTTCGTCAATTTTCTTTTCGAAAGCAGATCTATCAATGTAATAATAGTGTTTGCCTTCTATCTCGTTTTTGCGTGGTGATCGGGTTGTACAGGAAATAGAAAAAAGCCATTCGGGATGTTTTTCCTTCAAAGCACGTATAATGGTGGATTTTCCACCCCCACTAAAAGAGACGAATATAATAAGTAAGCCTTGTCTCATTGGATGTTTTGTACCTGTTCCCGTACCGTTTCAAGTTCATTTTTGATCTCAACAACATGCTGTGAGATCTCAGAATTTGATGCTTTATTGCCCATGGTCGTTATCTCTCGATTCATTTCCTGAAGCAGGAAATTCAAACGCTTTCCAACAGCTTCGTTGGAATTGAGATAAGTTGTAAATTGCGCAAGATGAGATTTAAAACGATCGATCTCTTCACTGATGTCCAGCTTGTCTGCCAATTGAACGATCTCTTGATGCAGTTGCAATTCAGTAGGATCCTCTTTCAATAACGCGGATATGCGTGAACGAAGAGTTTCAATATGTCGGGGTATATTTTCTTTTTGAAGATCAATAATAGTTTCAAGTTGCTTTTCCATTGAATTCATGCGTTCAAGGAAGATAGCGCGAATGTATTCGCCTTCTTTAGTTTCCATATCAAGAAGTTCTTTGATCGCCGAATCAAGTATCTTGATCATATCAGCTTCAAGAACATCATGTTCAATACTGCTTTCTTCAAGTGTCAGTAATTCGGGTTGGGCAAGAAGGTCTTGCATGTTGACCTGAGGCTCGATGCCTGTATCGGCAGCGATCTTAGAAACAGTCAACATGAAGTTTTTCAATAGAGGTGTATTGACGGAGTAGGACGCAAGCGTGTTATTTGCTGAATTTACATTGAGGTAGCAATGTAAATTACCTCGTTGAACGTGCCGACGGATATATTTACGGAGCGGTTCTTCAAGAAAATTTAAAAATTTAGGGGTAGCAATAAATATCTCAAGATAGCGACTATTGACCGATTTTAATTCGATCCCAATCTCCATATTTTGAATGTTCCCATCCGCCTTACCAAAGCCGGTCATACTTGTCAGCATACACACTCCTTTTTGCAAGCATAAAATACAATAATATCAAGTAAATACAAGATAAAAGTACAAAGTATAAAGTACAAAGTATTTATGAAGAACTTGCTCTCCGAAGCTACAATTTTTTGTAGCGCAGGAGAGAGACAAAAGATTAAAGTATAAAGGCAAAAGAAAGTTGAAGAGTTGAAAGGGCGAAGAGTCGAAAATGTCTCAAAATGTTTTACATTTTGAGACGATAATTTCCCAAAAAGTGATGTAAAGACAGGCCATGGCCTGTCTCTACATTAATTTATTGATGTATATCGCAGAAAAAATCGCATATGCGATTTTTTCTGCTTATTTATTCTATTTATTAAAATGAAATCAGATTTTTTCTTCTTTCTTTTTTGCTGAGAAATATAACCAAAGGGCAACCAGCGTAAAGAGAACGATTCCTAACCATTTGAAACCGCCGACATGGGGCCACCAGTTTTTATTTGCAGTAATAAAGATCGGGATGGCAACAAAGATACCCATTAATGCTTCACCGGTAATAAGTCCGGATGCAAATAACAATCCCTTTTTGCTGTCATTCTTTGTGCGTTCTTTAGTAAAGTAGGAAATAATTCCACCGATAAAAACCGGTACAGATAATGAGATCGGCAAATATAATCCAACGGCAACGGCAAGTACCGGCATACGAAACTTTGAACCACGTTTTTCAAGAATTACATCTGCAATAATGATCGCAGCACCCAAAACAGCACCGATGGCAATCATGCTCCAAGGAAGATTTCCGTTGAATACACCTTGGGCGACAGACATCATGAGCGTCGCCTGCGGAGCAGGAAGTGTCTCAGATCCAATCACATAGGCCGTGTGTAAAATATCAAGTGTGATCCCAAGTGTCGCGGCAGCGGCAAGTGTACCGACGATCTGCATGATCTGCTGCTTCCAGGGCGTTGCGCCTAGAATATATCCCGCTTTAAGATCTTGAAGATTATCACCCGCAATAGATGCGGCGCAGCAGACCACCGCGCCAATAATAATGGCTCCGGCAGCACCTTCCGGACTTCCTTTGCCCATAAGCAAGAGGAGAAGTAAAGATGAGAATAGAATGGTTGCGATCGTAACACCCGAGATCGGATTGTTCGATGAACCCACCAATCCGCCCATGTACCCTGCGACCGCCGAAAATAGAAATCCAAAGACCAGCATGACGGCCGTCATGATGAGCGTGATCTCAAAACTTTTTAGAACATCTAAATATAAAAGGAATAATGGAATCGTGGATACCGCAATAATACCGATCACCCATTTGATTGAAATATCCTGCTCGGTCCGAGCCATTTCCACGCCATTGTCTGAATCGCGATGTGCATTTAAACTGGCTTTAATACCATTGATCAGCGGACGCATGAGTTTTACGATGGACCATAAGCCACCCACGACCATAGCGCCGACGCCAAGGTAACGGATCTGTGTGGACCAGATCGTAGAGGCAACATCCATATTGATTGGACCGGTATGCCCAACAACTGTTGAATAAATGGGCAAAACGACCATCCATGATAGCAGCCCTCCTGCCATCATAAGAATTGAGATATTCAATCCAATGATGTATCCTACACCAAGTAGAGCAGGGGAAAGATCGCCGCCAAAACCAAAGATAGTCTTGACACCGCGTGCATTTTTAAATCCAAACGCACCTTCCGCTGATTGATTCCACATAGAAAAACCCTGTTGCATAAGTTTAAAAACACCACCAACGAGTGCTGTTTTTAATATCACCATCAGGTGTTTGCCACCCTCTTTACTGCCTTTTGCTTCATCTCCCGCTTTTAATACTTCAGCGGTAGCAACGCCTTCGGGATAGGTCAGCTTTGCATCAATGATCAATGCACGGCGTAAAGGTATAGTGAACATAACCCCAATAATCCCACCGACAGCAGCCATTTCTGCGATCGCGATATAGTCAAAGTCCGTCCAATAACCCATCAGGACCAATGCGGGAATAGTAAAGATCACACCGGCTGCGAGAGATTCGCCGGCTGAAGCGGCAGTTTGAACAATAATATTTTCCAGAATGCTGGATTTACGAAAGAGGCGTAAAACACCCATTGAGATCACAGCGGCCGGTATGGATGCACTGACCGTCATACCAGCAAACAGACCCAAATACGCATTGGCAGCTGCCAGAATAATTGAAAGTAGAATACCAAGAATTACTGATTTAATAGTAATTTCAAGCATTGATTTCTTTTT
>DAOVOB010000014.1 GCA_030629925.1 Fidelibacterota bacterium | reverse complement strand
GCACTTGGCCTGACGGGCGTAGCTCCGAATAATCGGGGCGAAGACTGTTCGAAATGACATCATAAAAGCTATTGACAGCATGCGATTCCCATTTTCTAATCTGTCTCACACAACGGGTTAATCTTCTTAAAATGTGCTTTTATTAAAAACAAATAATTACTTCATATTTTTGAAAAATATCAATTGGTTTTACAATTCGTATGGGTATCACTCGTATTTAACCCCAAATCATCGAAATATTGTAAAATTAAATGAATATTTGCTAAAATCTCTTTGATTTCTATAAAGCTCTTTCTTAAATTCAAGTGTAAACAAAGGAATAAATTTTAAATGACTCTATATTTGAACATTCTCCATAATCATACTGCTCCGTAAGGGGTTGGGATGCGCAAAATATAATAAAATATATTGTCCCGATCTCTTAAGAGGATCGGGATTTTTTTAAGGAATACAAAAACACAAAGGAAAAGCCAATGTTAACCATGGCCATTCAGAAAAAGGGAAGATTATCAACTAGCAGTATTGAACTACTGGAACACTGCGGTATCCATCTGAAAAGGACAGGTCATGACAAGTTGAAAACATCGGCTGTTAATTTTCCTTTAGAAGTTCTTTTTCTCAGAGATGACGATATTCCCCAATGTGTTGAAGACGGTATTGCGGATATTGGTATTGTAGGTGATAACGTTGTTTTTGAGACAGCTTCAGATATCGAAAAGGTCATGCCGCTTGGTTTTGGAAAATGCAGAATGTCCATTGCTGTTCCAAAACATGTAGAATACAAAGATATCACATCCCTGGAAGGCAAGCGTATTGCTACTTCATACGATCATATTCTTCAAAATTATCTTGATAAAAATAATGTTAATGCCGGGATCCACAAGATCTCAGGTTCCGTAGAGATCGCACCGGGCATCAATATGTCGGAAGCGATCTTTGATATTGTCAGTACCGGCAGTACTCTGATCTCAAATGGATTGAAAGAAGTTGAAATTATTCTGGAATCTGAAGCCAGCATCTACAGCAATAACTCCTTAGATAAAGATAAAAAAGATCTGATCGATAAATTATGTTTCCGTATTCGTTCCGTTAACACAGCAAAGGATTACAAATATATCTTACTAAACGTACCAAATAATAAACTGGATCTGGTTTGCAATATCCTTCCGGGCATGAAAAGTCCCACAATCATGCCGCTTGGGAAAGAAGGATGGAGTTCCGTTCACTCTGTAATTAATGAAGATATATTCTGGGATGTGATCGAACAATTAAAGGATGCCGGTGCTGAAAGTCTTTTAGTTACCGACATTGAAAAAATGATACTATGAGGGAATTATGAAAATTTACAAGAATCCATCTCCTGAGACATGGAAGGCCCTTTGCAAGAGGCCTCAAATGAATCAAGTGAAGTTGACATCCGAAGTCAAAGATATACTCCGGATAGTAATGCTCAAGGGTGATAAAGCTCTAATTGATTACACAAAGAGATTTGATGGTGCCGAACTGGCAAATATCTTGTGTACACCCGAAGAACTCAAAGAATCCGAAAAAAACATTTCGATTGTTCTGAAAGATAATATCCGTCTCGCGATTGATAATATCAGGAAATTCCATGAAGCTCAGCAGCCGAAGAAAAAATTTATCAAGACGATGCCCGGTGTCCGTTGCTGGCGAGAAGCCAGGGCCATCGAAAAAGTAGGTATTTATGTTCCCGGTGGTACGGCACCATTATTCTCAACGGTTTTAATGCTTGCTATTCCGGCCGTTCTTGCAGGATGCAAGGAAATAGTGATGTGTTCACCTCCGCGTGAGGACGGAACACTGCATCCCGCTATTCTTTGGGCAGCTAAAGAAGTCGGAGTGACCCATGTATGTAAGGTCGGGGGTGCCCAAGCTATCGCCGCAATGATCTACGGAACTGAAAGTGTCCCTGCAGTTTATAAAATCTTGGGCCCCGGAAATCAATATGTAACGGCTGCTAAAATGCTTGCAGTCACCGAAAGTGTTGCCATAGATATGCCGGCCGGACCATCGGAAGTATTGGTCATTGCTGATGAGTTTGCCGATATTGAATATATTGCGGCAGACCTTTTGTCTCAAGCTGAACATGGCGTTGACAGTCAGACATTGCTTGTTACCAACGATGAACACCTCTCTGAAAGAGTAAGATCCGAGGTCATTGAACAGCTTGATCTACTGAAGAGAGCTGAAATTGCCGAAAAAGCACTAATGAACAGCAAGATCATTGTGCTTGATGACCTGAAAAGCTGTATGGACTTTTCAAATACCTATGCGCCTGAGCACCTTATTATCAATACAAAAAATGCGATCGATATGATCCCGGATGTTATAAATGCCGGCTCGGTCTTTATCGGAGATCTAACTCCCGAATCCGTTGGCGATTATGCATCCGGAACCAACCACACCTTACCGACTACCGGATTTGCCCGGAATTACAGTGGTGTATCATTAGATAGTTACTATAAGATGGTCACTTTCCAATCCTTATCGGCAAAAGGTTTAAAGAATATTGGTCCTGCTGTTGAGCATATGGCAAAGACTGAAGGTTTAGATGCTCACAGACAGGCGGTATCACGCAGATTATTTAAAATTGAGAATTTATGAAAGCGATCTAATGGCTATTAATATTACATCTCTGGTACGAAAAAACATTCTCAAGATGAAAAAGTATACCTCTGCACGCGATGAATTCAGCGGAAAGGCCAAAATATTTCTGGATGCAAACGAAAATGCCTTCGGTTCTCCTGCGGATCAGGAACTGAACCGCTATCCTGATCCCTTGCAAAAACAACTCAGGGACAAAATAGCGGCATATAAAGGCATATCTTCTCCCGAAGGACTCTTTCTTGGTAATGGAAGCGATGAGGCCATAGATTTGGTAATAAGAGCTTTCTGTGAACCGCGTGTAGACAGTATGATGCTTTTACCGCCAACTTATGGTATGTACAGCGTTTGTGCCAATATAAATGATATTAAGATCATTGAGGTTGAACTCAATAAAGATTTTTCATTGGATGTAGAAAAGATCATTGAGACAGCAAAAACAGAGAATCCCAAAGTTATCTTTATTTGTTCACCAAACAATCCCAGTGCAAATGTATATGCCGAAGAGGATATTGAAGCTGTTTTAAATAATGTGAATTCACTGGTCATTGTAGATGAAGCTTATATTGATTTTTCCGATTCACCTTCTTGGGTAAAACGAAAAGATGAATTTAATAATTTGATCGTTTTGCAGACCTTTTCAAAAGCTTGGGGAATGGCAGGCGTGAGACTTGGAATGGCTTTTTCTGATCCTGAGATCGTTCAAGTACTGAACAAGATCAAATATCCCTACAATATTAATGATGTGACTGCGAATATTGTCATTAAAACACTAATAGATCCTAGTAGAAAAGAGGAGATGGTGGATAAGATAAAGAAAGAGCGTGGTTTTTTGATGGATGCTTTTTCAAACATGGCATTGGTGAAGGAGGTTATTTCCTCTGAGGCAAATTTCTTTTTGGCACGTTTTGATGATCCCGATGATGTTTATACCTACTTGACAGAAGAAGGCATTATTGTCCGAAATCGCTCTAATCAATTGCATTGTGAAGGTTGTCTGAGGATCACAGTAGGGACGCACGAAGAGAATGAAATACTGTGCGAAGCTTTACAAGCTTATACTAAAAGGAAGAGATCATGAAACGAGTATTGTTCATAGATCGTGACGGTACGATCATATCCGAAACTCCTGACGAAACCATTGATACTTTCTATAAATTACAATTGCTACCGGGTGTAATAAATGCCTTAAGTGATATTGTAAAATACACTGATTATGAATTGGTTATGGTAAGTAACCAAGATGGCTTGGGTCGTCCGGATTTCCCTGAAGAACGTTTTTGGGGTCCACATAATTTCTTGATGGATCTTTTAAAAAATGAAGGAATAGAGTTCTCCGAAGTATTGATAGACGCCCATTATGAAGATGAAAATTCTCCCATGAGAAAACCATATACAGGTTTGCTGACACAGTACATGAATGCGGATTATGATCTGGGTGGATCTTATGTGATCGGCGATCGTGATTCTGATATGCAACTGGCGAAAAATCTGCATTCCAAAGCTATATTCATTGGTAAAGAGAATGATTATGCCGTTCTTTCTACAACATCCTGGTCCGAAATTCGTGATTATCTTATAAAACCACAGCGGATTGCATCTGTTCGGCGTAAAACGAATGAAACTAATATTGCCGTTAAAGTAGATCTTGATGGTAATGGAACTTATAATGTTTCAACCGGGATCGGTTTTTTTGATCATATGTTAGAACTTTTCTCTAAACATTCGGGAATCGATTGCGATATTAAAGTAAATGGTGATCTTGAAGTCGATAAACATCATAGTATTGAAGATACGGGACTTGCATTAGGCGAAGCCCTTCTAAAAGCGCTTGGAAATAAGCGCGGTATTGAACGATATGGCTTTTTACTGCCAATGGATGAAGCGAAGGCAGAAGTTGCTTTAGATCTTTCGGGAAGGCCTTATTTTAGTTGGGATGTAGATCTAAAGCGTGAATATGTTGGTGAGTTTCCGACAGAGATGGTCCGGCATTTTTTCCGATCGTTTTCCGATGGTTTACGATGCAATTTGCACGTAACAGCCAGCGGAGATAATGAGCATCACATTATTGAGGGTATATTTAAAGCTCTGGCTCGTTCGATGAAACAGGCATGCAAGATCACTTCAAGTGATCTGCCTTCTACCAAAGGAATACTTTGATGAGTATTGCGGTTATAAAATATAATGCCGGTAATATTCGTTCGGTACAAATAGCTTTGGATAGGCTTGGCGTTTCATCCGTGGTAACGGATGATCCCGATATAATTCGTTCTGCCGAAAAAGTCATATTTCCGGGCGTTGGTGAAGCATCTTCCGCGATGAAGTACTTGAAAGAACGCAAATTGGATGAATTGATCCTCTCGCTGAAGCAACCGGTACTTGGTATTTGCCTGGGACTGCAGTTGATGTGCTCATATACGGAAGAAGGCAATACATCTTGCCTGGGGATCTTTGATAATCGCGTTATTCGCTTTCCCGAAAAAGACAAGGTTCCGCATATGGGATGGAACTCCATATCAGACTTAAAAGGACCCTTGTTTGAGTCAATAGCTGACGATTCGCATGTATATTTTGTCCATAGTTATGCGGCAGAACCCGGTGTAGACCAAATTGCCGGAACTGAGTATATTATACCCTTTGCATCTGCTTTACAGAAAGATAATTTCTATGCGACACAGTTCCATCCTGAAAAAAGCGGTGATATAGGACAGCAAATATTGAAGAATTTTATGGAGCTTTAGAAGAAAGTTTAAGGTTTAAAAGTTTAGGAGTTTAAGGTATTGAGTGTGTTAATTATTCAGATGGACCAAATTGTTTAGATCCTGAATCCAGTCTTCGCTCTCCGAGCTACGCCCGGCAAGTAAATTCAGTATGACATGTTCTTTCTTTTTTATCAACACATCGACATATCGACAAATCAACATGATAGAAATCATACCTGCCATAGACATTATTGATGGAAAATGCGTTCGATTGACGCGTGGCGATTACAATACCAAAAAGATTTACGATGCCGATCCACAAAGTGTAGCTCAACGCTATGCCGATGCGGGCATAAAGAGATTACATGTTGTCGATCTCGATGGTGCAAAAGCTGGTCAATTAATTAATGATGAGGCCATAAAGGCCATTTGCTCTGTCAAAGAACTGGATGTGGATCTTGGTGGTGGCATTCAATCCGATCGTGATATCGGTAAAGCTTTTGCACTGGGTGCAAAACAGATCACAGCCGGCAGTATAGCCGCATGGGAACCCGCAAAAGTAGTTAAATGGTTAAGTGAATACGGATCTGAAAAGATCATTCTTGGAGCGGATTTCAAACATGGAAAGATCGCGACATCAGGTTGGCAGGAATCAACGGGCTTTGATCTGATGACCTACCTTGATGATTATATCAGTCGCGGGATCAAAACGGTGATCTCAACTGATATTTCGCGGGACGGTATGCTTGAAGGCACTGCAGAAAAAACTTATGCCGCTATCAAAGAACGTTATCCTCGTTTAGAACTGATAGCCAGTGGTGGAATTTCTTGCATGGATGATATTAAAAGATTAAATGAATTGAAAATAGATGGCGTGATCGTAGG
Source organism: Fidelibacterota bacterium (assembly GCA_030629925.1). GTDB lineage: Bacteria > Fidelibacterota > Fidelibacteria > Fidelibacterales > Fidelibacteraceae > M50B103. The sequence goes on along the minus strand of DAOVOB010000014.1, from coordinate 6,481 downwards.
AAAAGCGATCTATGAAGAACGGATAAGGTTGGATGAGATCAAGGAGTTTATCGGATCATGTTAACGAAACGCATTATACCTTGTTTGGATATCAAAGACGGTCAAACCGTTAAGGGCGTTAAATTTGAACAGATCCGCCAGGTGGGCGATCCGGTTGAATTGGCCAGACTTTATGCGCGATCCGGCGCCGATGAACTCACCTTCTTGGATATTACTGCAACGATCGAAGATCGACGTACTTTTGCCGAATTGGTTGAAAAGATAGCTCATAATATCAACATACCCTTCACTGTAGGTGGTGGAATAAAAAATGAAGATGATGTTGCGAGACTTCTTGATGCCGGTGCTGATAAAATCACCGTTAATTCGGCTGCAGTTCGTAATCCAAGTCTTATAGATAAACTAGCCGGTCGTTTTGGCTCACAATGTGTTGTTTTGGCCGTCGATTGTAAGCAATATGATTTTATATCCCGAGTACACCTTGATGGTGGAAGAACTCCCACGGATCGTGAGACCCTTCTCTGGGTAAAAGAAGCGGTAGGCAGAGGAGCGGGGGAGATACTCCTGACTTCCATGGATCATGACGGAACAAAGGACGGATTTGCTTTGGAGATCACCAAAGCTGTATCCGAAAGTGTCCCGGTCCCGGTTATTGCCTCCGGAGGTGCAGGGACATGTGAACATTTTGTAGATGTATTCGAAAATGGGAAAGCCGATGCGGCCCTGGCAGCCAGCATTTTTCATTTTGGTGAAATTCCTATACCCGAATTAAAGAAATATTTAAACGCTAACAAGATACCCGTAAGGATGAAATAAGAGGAAAATATGAATATTGATTTTAAAAAAGGTAATGGTTTAGTCCCCGCAATTGTCCAAGATGAGCGAAGCAATAAGGTTTTAATGCTAGGCTATATGAACGAAGAAGCTTATCAAAAAACCTTAGAGACAAAAAAAGTCACATTTTACAGTCGTTCACGGGAAACACTTTGGACAAAAGGGGAGAGTTCGGGGAATTTTCTCGATCTGGTCTCTATCAGTGTAGATTGCGACGGTGATACCTTACTAGTTAAGGCATTACCAGAGGGTCCGGTCTGCCATACCGGTGCTGATACGTGTTTTGGAGATACGAATCAGGATTTCACCTATTTCATTAATGAACTAGAAAAAATCATAGCAGAACGTAAAGCAAACCCATCATCAAGTTCATATACAAACAAACTTTTTGAAAGGGGTATTTCAAGAATAGCTCAAAAAGTCGGTGAAGAAGCAATTGAAGTGGTTATTGAAGCCATGGTAAATAATAAAGAACTTCTAAAAGAGGAGATATCAGACTTGATCTATCATCTATTAGTTCTTATGTCGGCCCGTGATATCAGTCTGAAAGATATTAATTTGACTCTAAAGAATCGACATAAATAATGAATAATACCGGTATAAATGGCCATTTCCAACTGCAAGCCGGTGTTGTATTATGAAAAATAGCAAGAAAAATACAATAAATGACAACAATATAAAGAAATATATTAAATACATATTGCAAAATAACGGAATAAGTTGCATATTGCAAACGATTAATAACATGGGATGTCGTCTAACGGCAAGGCGCCTGACTGTTAATCAGGTTATTGGGGGTTCGAATCCCTCCGTCCCAGCTAAAGCAGGCAGAACTCTGTCGGCTTTTTTCTATAACCAATAAAATTAATACTTTAAAAAGAGGTTATAGTTAAGTGATAATTGAAAGCGTTTAAAATATAGTTTAGGAGGTTAGAAGTTTAGAGGTTTAGATTGCACATAGAAAAACAATGATTTTTCATAACCTAAACTCCTAAACCGCTAAACATCTAAACCAGTTTAATTACTTGATTGAAATGCAATAATTATTTAAAACTAAAGGGTGCTTTGAAATGCCATACCATGTATTAAAATTTGGCGGTTCAAATTTAAAGAAAAAAGATGATATTCTTCGTATCGTGAATGTGATCGGGAAGTATGATTCCTCATTAGTGATCGTTGTTTCCGCTTTTTATGGTGTGACAGATATTTTAGTTAATGCGCTTGAGAAAGTAAAAAGTGACGAGTCCGCGATTACTGAATTGACCGATTTGCTATTAGCTTTAAAGAAAGAAACCCTTGATGAAGTGGTTGATGATGCTTTAATTCGCGATGAAATATACGAAGCCGTTAAAACCCGTGTAAAAAAGCTGAAGCGCTATCTTCAGGGAGTTAATTTTTTTGGCGATACACCGGCATTTGTCAATGATACGATCTTAAGTTATGGCGAACGTTTATCAGCTTTAATGTTAACAGGCATTTTAAACTACTTTAAAGTAGATGCTGAAGAAATTCTACCTAAAGAACTGGGTTTACTCACGGATGGTGAGTTTGGCAACGCGACCGTTGATTTTGATCTGACCGGGAATAATGTCAAAAAAGCGATCAAAGGTAAAAAAATCGTCATAGTTCCAGGCTTTTATGGGGTATCTTCAGAAGGTAAAACAACCTTATTGGGACGTGGTGGCAGTGACTATTCAGCAGCAGCCATTGCAAAATGTATCAATGCTTCCTCCTTGGATCTATTCAAGGATGTCGATGGCTTTCTGAGCGGCGATCCGCGTTATGTCGATAGTCCGCAGCGCATTGAAAAACTCAGTTACATGGAATCGGCTGAACTTTCATATTTTGGTGCAAAGATATTGCATCCGCGGACAGTAGAACCATTACGCGAAGCAGGTATTCCCATAAGAATTTTTAATATTGCGACAATTGAAGATCTTTCTCATCCATTAACCAGCATTCAACATGCATCGGATGTACATGATGATGTGATCAAGAGTGTTACTTTTTCGGATGACATTGGTATTTTAAAATTAAAAGGTGCAGGTATCGGTAATAAGCCCGGTATTCTATCCAAGGTCAGTTCGGCAATGGATCACGCAGGTATTAATATAAAATCCGTGATCACATCGCAAACCACTATAAATATTCTGATCGAAATGTCACATCTTAAAAAATCAGCAGATCTTGTGAAAGATCTTGAGCTTCATGCTGTAAGTGAGATCATTGCTGAAGATGATATATCTGTGATCGCTGCCGTTGGTAATGGTATCATGAAAAAAGTCGGACTGGCAGGTCGTATTTTCACAGCTGTTTCACTAAAAGGTATTAATATCGAGATCATTTCAGTCGGTGCATCTCCCGTTGCGGCATATTTTATCGTTAAAAAATATGATAGAGCTGCAACGATCAGGGCAATTCATGATGAATACGTGAAATAAGGTATAAGGTGAGAAGGTGTAGGGTAAGAGGGTAAGAAGGTGAGAAGGTGTAAGGCGAGAAGGTGTAAGGCGAGAAGGTGTAGGAGAAGAAGGTGAGAAGGTGTATAGGATTAGAGGCGTAAAGCTTGCTCTCCGTCCCCGAAACTTCGGGGTGGCGAAGGAGAGGTTTAAAGTTTAAGAGTTTAAGAGTTGAATTGTTGAAAAGCAAAAGAGTTGATGGTTGATAATCAAGAAGAATATCTTGATTCTTGGTTCTTGACTCTTGGTTCTTAATGTAATATCTTCCGACGGAAAATAAAGAGGACACACAAGTGGAACTTACAAAGATCTTTAGCTTCGATATGGCTCACCGTTTGAGCTTCCATAAAGGCAAATGCTGGAACCTGCATGGGCATACTTATAAATTGGAAGTAACAGTCCAAGGTGATGAAGATGATAATGGCATGGTCATTGATTTTAATGATTTGAAAAGCATTATTATGGAACAGGTTGTTGATATACTGGATCATGCGACGGTGATCTACGAAAAAGATGATCTCCTGATGAAGAATTTTCCTATGGAATTGCATCATGTGATCTTTCCATATGAGCCCACCGCAGAAAATCTCTGTAAATGGTGTTCAGATCGTCTTGAAAATGCAGGATTAATGATAAAACAGGTTGCAATATGGGAAACGCCAAGCAGCAAAGCAGTTTATACAAAGTAAACGAAATATTTTACAGCTATCAAGCTGAAGGATTTTGGGCGGGTAAACCGGCCATATTTATACGCTTTGCGGAATGTAATTTACGATGTGATTTTTGTGATACCGAGTTCCTAACTGGTATTGATATGAGTGTTGCGGAGATCATGGCTAATATTAGAGATTATAAAACGAACTTTGTTGTTTTAACCGGTGGTGAACCGCTAATGAATGATACCACTGAACTTGTGGAAGCTCTTAAAGCTGAAGATTTTTATATTGCAGTTGAGACAAATGGCATGTATTTACCTAAGCATGATCTTTTTGATTGGATCACCTTATCTCCAAAAAATGATAAATTGAAGCTGAAAAAATGCAATGAACTGAAGGTCCTGCTTGGAATAGATGAAATTCCGGAAACTTATGGAATTGAGTCTGAACATAAGTTTATTTCCCCCAAGAATCCGACTCATGATAAAGCAATCGGATCACACACAGCTGATTTCTTTTCCTCAAATATTGCTCAATATTGTTATCGATATATTCTGAAACATCCTGAATGGCGTTTAACCTTTCAGACCCATAAGGCGATCGGGGTAAAATAATGCAAACAAGAAAGGCATTGGTCCTTTTTTCCGGCGGACAAGATTCCAGCACCTGTATCCATTGGGCGCTGAAGGAATTTGCCGCGGTAGAAGCCGTGTTCTTTCATTATGAACAACGCAATCGTGTTGAATACGATAGCGTTAAGTACGTTACTGAAAAAGAAAACATCAAACTTCATGAATTGCATGTTTCCGCATTCAAAGAAATTGGCGGCACAGCCATGATCGATGATATTACGATTGAAACGGGTAAAAATGATCTGCCGAACACCTTTGTCCCCGGCAGAAATATCGTTTTTCTGACCTTAGCTGCTTCTTTGGCTTATAAAAGAGGTATTAAAGATATTATTATCGGTGTCAATGATGCCGATTATTCCGGATATCCCGATTGTCGTATAGATTTTATCTCCTCCATGCAAGATTCATTATCCAAAGGTTTGGATTATGACCTTAATATTTGCGCACCCCTGCAATCTATGAGCAAGGCTGAAATATGGGCTCTCAGCGATCGTTTGGGCGTTATGAACGAGATCATTAAGCATTCTCACACCTGTTATATCGGTGATCATTCTACTTTACATCCCTGGGGTTATGGCTGTGGCGAATGCCCGGCCTGTATCCTAAGAAAAAAGGGATTCGAAAACTTCCTACTACTAGACGAATAGCACGACTCTACCACAACGGAGTTTAAGCTAATGAATATCATTAATGATCGGATACAACCATTGAAAAATTTAGATAATAAACAAAATAAAAGGGAAAGCTATGTCCAAGAACATTCTCATCTTTGATACCACCCTTCGGGATGGTGAACAAAGTCCCGGTGCATCTCTGACGGTAAAAGAAAAGATATTGATCGCCGAGCAGCTTTCCAAACTAGGTGTCGATGTGATCGAAGCAGGTTTCCCTATCGCATCGCCAGGTGATTTTGAAGCGGTTAAAAAGATCGCTCAAATGGTTGAAGGTCCCGTGATCTGCGGACTTGCACGTGCAGTTGACAAAGACATTGATTGCTGCTGGGAAGCTGTTAAGTATGCCAAGAAACCTCGTATTCATACATTTATCGCAACTTCAGCCATTCATCGAGATGAAAAACTGCGAAAAAGTAAAGAAGAGGTCATTGCTGATGCCGTTCATGCGGTGAAACGAGCAAAAAGCTATTGCGATGACGTGGAATTTTCACCTGAAGATGCAGGTCGCACCAGCTTGGAATATATGTGCGATGTTGTTCGCGCCGTGATCGAAGCCGGCGCAACCACGATCAATATCCCCGATACTGTCGGATATACTGAACCTGAAGAATTTGGAGATCGCATTAAAACACTTTTTGAAAAAGTGCCCGAAGCGCATAATGTTGTAATAAGTGTGCATTGCCATAATGATCTTGGAAATGCGGTTGCTAATTCTCTTGCAGCTGTAAAACAAGGTGCTTCTCAAGTGGAATGTTGTATAAATGGAATCGGTGAGCGAGCCGGAAATGCTTCGCTTGAAGAAGTGGTCATGAATCTTAAGACACGTAATGACTTTTTCGACGCAGATACACATATCAATACAAAAGAATTGTTCAAAACCAGTCGTTTGGTTTCTAATTTGACGGGTTTAAGCATTTCCAGAAATAAAGCCATTGTCGGGCTGAATGCATTTGCGCATGAAGCAGGCATTCATCAACATGGTGTACTTCAAAGCAAAGCTACCTATGAGATCATGAACTCTGAAGATGTGGGTTGGTCAGGCGAGAACATTGTGATCGGTAAACATAGTGGTAAACATGCCATTGTTGCACTTCTTGAAGAAGAAGGTTATATCCTGGACTCAGAACAGACCCTACAGGTCACGCAAAAAGTAAAAGATCTTGCCGATAAGAATAAATCAGTGGAACGTGACGATATTTTTGCCATTGCCATGGATATCCTTGGTC
>DAOVOB010000031.1 GCA_030629925.1 Fidelibacterota bacterium | reverse complement strand
TGAACACGAAGCAATAAATTCTGTTAAATAAGATCTCACACAAAGGCACTAAGTACCACAAAGCCTCTAATACCGAAGGCATCCCTTCGGGAGAATATTTTAACCACTAAGGTTCACAAGACCACAATAAAGAACTCCGCCAAGGATAAAAGCTCACCAAAAATATCGTGTTCCAAGATTATTTTGAACAGATTTTGGTTAAAACTGTGTTCTTTGTTTCTTAGTGGGGAATTTTCACTGTGTGCTTTGTTTTCCTCGTGGGTATAATCCTTTTTGTGTCTTTGTGGTACTTAGTGCCTTTGTGTGAGGTGTGCTTGTTATCACAATCCTTATTATATTGTTTTATTCCTCTTCCAAACATCGTATTTTTATTTGATGTAAAATAAATGAAGACATCAATAGGTAACACAGAAATGGCAACGCTTCGCGCAGAAAAATTGGTCAAGGTCTACGGACGACGTCGGGTCGTGAATGAAATTGATATTGAGGCAAGAACCGGCGAAATCGTGGGACTTCTTGGTCCTAATGGGGCCGGGAAAACCACCACCTTTTATATGATTACCGGAATGATACGCCCGAACCGGGGTAGGATCTTTCTCGAAGATAAAGAAATTACCAATTTACCCATGTACAAGAGAGCCCAAATGGGTATTGGTTACCTCGCTCAGGAAGCATCGGTCTTTCGCAAACTTTCAGTGGAAGATAATTTACAACTGGTGCTTGAAATGTATATCAAAGACAAAAAAGAAATTCAAGATAAAATAGATTCCTTGATCGATGAATTCAAATTGAATCATGTGCGTAAGAATAAAGGCTTTGCGCTCAGTGGTGGTGAACGTCGCAGAACTGAGATCGCACGAGCACTTGCCACCAATCCCAAATTTATTCTTTTGGATGAACCCTTTGCGGGAATTGACCCCATTGTGGTGGAAGATATTCAGGAAATGATCGTAAGACTGAAGAGTAGGGGAATTGGTGTGATCATTACCGATCATAATGTTCACGAAACCCTTTCTATTACCGATCACTCTTATCTGCTTTATCAGGGCGATATCCTAAATGCGGGCACCGCAGAATTTCTTGCCAACGATCCGGAGGCACGACGGCTCTATCTTGGAGCAAAGTTCAAGCTCGACCGTTAGACGGACCCATGAAACAACAACTAACTCAACAGCAAATACAGAAACTCGCCCCTCTGCAGCTTATGCTGGCGCGACTTTCACAATTATCTCAGACAGATCTTGAGCATGCTGTTCTTGAGGAAATAGAAAAAAATCCACTTTTGGAATTAAATGACGATCCGGGTATGGATATTTTTCAGGGTGAGCAGTATCCGGTGTGGCGGGGTGATGACCTTTCCTCAAGAAGCGGATCTTCAAGCGGTATGGATGTGATGGACATCACACAAGTGGAAGAACTGGACTTTTTTGATCGTTTGCTGAAACAAGCCAAGGAATCGGGACTTAATGACGATGAGATTCTCATTGCCGAAGAGATCATTGGCTCTCTGGATGAGAGCGGCTTTCTTTCGGGAACGCCCATTGAAAATATTGCCTACAAGCTGTCTGTAGATACCGAAACTGCAGAGCATGTACTGAAGCAGATACAAAAACTTGGACCGGCAGGCATTGCCGCTCGTGATCTGCAGGAATGTATGATGCTTCAGTTGGAAGCGACTCATGAAGAACCTTTCGTGATAGAGATCATTGAAAAATGTTTTGATGCCTACATGGATGGCGAGATTGACGAAGTCTACAAAGAGCTGGATCTGAGTGATGAAGATATTGAATATGCCGTGGAACAGATCGGTAAATTGAATCCCAAACCTGCTGCAGGTCATGGGGAATTCATGAAAAAAAGCATTATTCCGGATGTGATCCTGCGCGAAAAAGACGGTAAATTCTATGTGGCACTTAATGAAACAGGCACTCCGGAAGTGCGTCTATCTGAAACTTATTTAAAAATGCTGGATAAATCTGATCTGGATAAAAATACAAAACGATATTTGACCAGCAATAAGCAAGCAGCTCAATGGTTTATGCAAGCTATCGAACAGCGCAAGCAGTCCATTATTGCCATTGCACAATCCATTGTTCACCGACAACGGGATATGTTGGTCGGAAAAAGGGAACATCCACTTCCCATGATCATGAAAGAAGTAGCAGAAGATACAAGATTGGACATTTCCACCGTATCGCGCGTGGTGAATGGCAAGTATATGCAAACACCATCACAAATTTATGAGCTTCGATATTTTTTTAGTGAGAAAGCCGGTCGCAACGATGGACACGAAGTATCGACAAGAGATTTGGAACAGGACCTGATCAAGATCATTGAAAATGAAGATAAAACAAAACCGCTGAGCGATGAAGCATTGCAAGTCGCTTTGACGGAGAAGGGATATAACATTGCGCGTCGAACTGTCGCAAAGTACAGGGAAAAGACGGGGATACCCGGTTCACGCGAGCGGCGTAAAACATAAAAGGAATTGACATGGAGACAATCTATGGAACGACCATCCTGGGGGTTCACCGGAACGGAAAGGCCGCAATAGCCGGCGATGGACAGGTGACCCTGGGAAATACGATCATGAAAGCGAAGACCGTGAAAGTGCGAAAACTGTATGACAATAAAATATTGGCCGGATTTGCCGGTGCGACTGCAGATGCATTTTCCCTTTTCGAAAAATTTGAGAATAAGATCAAAGAATACAAAGGCGACTTGACTCGCGCGGCCGTGGAAATGACCAAAGAATGGCGGCGAGATAAATATTTACAGAAGCTGGAAGCTCTGCTGATCGTTATGGACGATGAAAAAGGTTATATTCTTAGTGGCAGCGGAGATGTCATCGATTCGGATGATGATCTTTATGCTATTGGATCGGGTGGTTCATACGCACTGGCGGCGGCACGGGGTTTGCTGGCAAACACCGAACTGAACGCTGTCGAGATCGTTCAAAAAAGCCTGGAGATCGCCGGGTCCATTTGTATTTACACCAACAGCAATATTACCGTACTGGAGCTTGATAAATGAAATCAATGACACCAAAGGAGATCGTCGAAGAACTCGATCGTTTTGTAATCGGACAGGATAAAGCAAAGCGCTCAGTTGCGATTGCGCTTCGCAATCGCTGGCGCCGCCAACAGGCCGATAAATCCATTCGCGACGAAATATCTCCCAATAATATAATTATGATAGGCCCGACCGGCGTAGGTAAAACAGAGATCGCCCGCCGTCTGGCCACATTGGCACAATCACCTTTTATTAAGGTTGAAGCCACTAAATTCACCGAGGTCGGTTATGTCGGCCGCGATGTGGAATCCATCGTTCGCGATCTAACCTACATGGCCGTGGATATGGTGGAAAAAGAGCATGAAGAAATAGTCAAACAGCGAGCAGAAGAGCTTGCGGATGTCCGTATCATGGATCTGCTTTTTCCTGTGGAGAAAAAAGAATCCATGGATCCTGAAGAGATCGAGCGTATCGATAAGACCCGCGATCGCTTACATGACATGTATATCGAAGGTAAATTCGATGATCGTTATATCGAGATCGATGCACCAAGCAAGAAACCCAATATTGCCGGGATATCCATTTTAGGACCCTCAGATGGTGGGCTGGGCGGCGATATGATGGACAATCCGGGAGATTTTATTAATGAAGCCATGAGCAATCTTCTGGGTAATAGAAGTAAAAATGTGAAAAAGAAGAAGATGAAAGTTCCGGAAGCACGGAATATCCTGATCGAGGAAGAAGCACAAAAATTGATCGATCGATCCAAAGTCATCGATGAAGCTGCCGATCGGGTTCAGCATCATGGTATCGTGTTTATAGATGAGATCGATAAGATCGCTATCAGCAATGAAAGCAAGGGCGCAGATGTCAGCCGCCAAGGTGTTCAGCGTGACCTGCTTCCCATCGTGGAAGGATCGACGGTTAAAACCCGTTACGGTCTAATCAAAACCGACCATATCCTTTTTATTGCGTCAGGTGCCTTTCATTCCAGCAAACCTTCTGATCTTATTCCTGAATTACAGGGTCGTTTTCCCATTCGTGTTGAACTGGATAGTTTGACCACCGAAGACTTCGTTAAGATCCTAACACATCCGCAGAATGCGCTGATCAAGCAATATCAGGCATTACTCGGTTCTGAAGAAGTGGAATTGATTTTTGAAGAAGAGGCTATTCATGAGATCGCGAAGAAAGCAACGGAAGTTAACGATAAGACCGAGAATATCGGCGCGCGTCGTTTACATACCATTATGACACAGATCCTGGATGATATTATGTTCAATGCTCCCGATGGCCGAAAAAAGATCGTGGTCAATGCCCAACACGTAAAAGATTCACTGGAATTCATTATCACCGATGATGATCTAAGCAGGTATATTTTATAATGATATTCAGAAAGCTAAGATTGAAAATGTGGGTGAATGCCTTGAGGAGACGCAAGAAGGTCTTGTCATTTAATAAGCCTGTCAGCTTGCAGAAACAGATGCTGAATGCTACACGCATTTGTATTTGTATGCCGCGTGATCATGACAGTTTTTATGCAGCTAGAGAATGTTTTCAACAGATCAAAGGATCAGATCATTGGATACTTTTAGTGCTAGGACGAGAAATGGAATTGCTAGCCGAGCACTCCGGTAAGACGGAAGTGTACCCGCATATATCAAAAACACCATTTCCCATTACGGAAGAAAGTGTGAAAAATATTCCGGCAAAGTTTGATATTGCTATTGACCTGTCTCCTAATCCAACGCCACTAACGGCATACATTACCGGTACTCGCGGCAAGAAGATGACCATCGGTTTACAGAGTGGAGAATTAGATCCATTTTATACCGCACTGGTGAATCCTCATGATGATTATAAAACATCGGTAAAAACGATTCTGAGTCTTGCGGGACTTGAATTGCGTGATGCGTAACTCGTGACTGGTGACTAGTTACTGGTAAAAGAATAAATACAGGAAATCTGTCTTTTGACGGATTTTTTTTGAGGCATAGTAAGAAACGACCGCCCCGATGCATATCGGTGGAACGGTGTCTAGAGGCCTACCTCCAAATATAGTCATCCTGAAAAGGCATACTTTCGCTTTACCCTAGTCATCCTGAAACAAGTTCAGGATGACTAAATATGTGGTTTAGTTCAGGATAACTAGTGGGGTGTGTTGCTGATTGGAGGATACAGCTCAGGATGATTAGTAAGTAGTATTGCTGATTTGCGGATGCCGTTCAGGATGATAGGTATTTTGTTTATCAATTTAAAAACCCCGGGTTTAAACCCGGGGTTTTTGATATTCAACCTCAACCTCAATCTTAACCTTAATCCTACTCAGCCGCTTTTTTTATCATCTCAATTTCTTTGGCCGTTAGCTTTTTCCATCTGCCGGGTGCCAGTTCGTTAGCACAAACACCGGCAAAATTATTTCGATGTAAGCGATAGACCCGTGTTTCATAATGACTGAAGATACGTTTGACTTCGCGTTTTTTACCTTCACGAAGAAGAACGATATAATGAGTTCTTTTCCGGTTCAATGCTTGTGCTTCACCCTTAACTTTGTCACCATTGTCGTCAAGGACAATACCTTTGGGCAGTTCTTTTTCAATATTGCCTTTTGGTTCCTGGCGTAAAAGAACTTCATATTCCTTTTCAACTCCGTGCTTGGGGTGGGTTAGGCGATAATTTAGATCCCCATCATCGGTTAGCAATAATACACCGGTCGTATCCTTATCTAAACGACCCACTGGAACAACATTTATTACATTGGGGAGCAAGGTCATCACCGTAAGAGGGTTGTGCGGATCTTTTCGTGAAGTAACATAACCTTTTGGCTTGTGCAGTTTGATGTATGTGTAATTATTTTTAAGTTTTACGAGATCTCCGTCTACGCGAACCTCAACATTTTTTTCATCGATCTGGACGCCGGGATTAATAATGGCTTCACCATCCACTTTGACACGACCTTGAAAAATAAGTTCGTCACAGTTTCGTCTTGAATCTACGCCGCAATGGGCGAGAAATTTATTTAATCGCATTTGGTATCTTTCTTGTTTCGAGTAATGACGCCCGCAAGTCGAGAAAAAGATTTGCAAGCAAGGCTGGCATGTACATGTTGTATTCGGAATCTCGTAGTACCGCTTCGATCTTTCTGATCATTTCAAAATAGGGACATCCCGGATAAAATTTAACAAAATTATTCAATTCGCTGATCAAATGAGTGTTGATCAATTGTTCATTGGCTTCCGGAGTTGAGGCAAGCAATTGTGCGTCCCGTAACCAGAAGACCATAAAGCGCAGTATATTTCTAAATTCAGCAGGATCAGATTTTGCCAAAGCAGTATAGCTTTCTACTAATTGTGTGATATCCGCAGTGGTAACCCAACGTCCACCAACCTTACCACCCATCATGATACGCCAAAAGTCGAGAATAGTGGCATCTACTTCAGAAAAATCGGCTTCCATCAGTGTTTTGGCGTGCTGAACGTTTCCGGCACTGAGTCGTGCGATGCGTTGCGCTGTTGAATCGTCCATTCCCTTTGCAATAAGATACTCTACAAGTTGAATATCCGGAACGGGATTGAATTTTACGATCTGACATCGTGAACGAATAGTAGGGGGGATCATCTCTAATGAGCCTGTGGTCAGGATAAAAGTCGTTCGTGCAGGGGGTTCTTCCAATATCTTCAATAGAGAGTTCAATGCCTGAATATTTGCTTTTTCAATCTGTAGGACCAGAACAACTTGGCGGCCACTCTCAGCGGGTTTCATAGATAATTCTTTTTTAATATGTCGGATGGAGGAGATCAGGATCTGATTTGCACCGGGAATATTAATATCACGGTAGGGGTCACGTGTCAGTGCTTCGCGTTCATCTTGCATAGCCGTAAAATCCGCCTCACTAAGTCCCGCATAGGGATCATTCTCAGAAGGATTCTTTCCCCGCGGCATGGCATGAATAAGATGAAGATTAGGATGATTCAGATGTTTCATTTTTGTGCATGATGCACAGACGCCGCAGGCGATACCATCCTTGGAGTCCTGGCAAAATAAACGTGCGGTCAAATTCAAAGCCATACTGACCTTTCCTGCACCTTCAGGGCCGGCAAAAAGATAAGCCGAACCAATACGTTGTGTGCCGATCAGTTTCTGAAAACGTTCCGCAATTGTTTGTTGTCCGATGAGTTCATAGATCATGAGGGATTCAATAGCTCCTCTGCCGTACGCAGACTGGCATCACTGAGGTTTTTGCCACCAATAAGGGCAGCGATCTCTTTTACGCGCTCATTTGCGCTGAGTTCTTGTATTTGGGCAAAGGTCTCGTTACCCTTGCTGTATTTTCCCACCCGGTAATGCCGTTCACCCATGGAAGCGATCTGCGGCAAGTGGGTAATGCATAATATTTGATGGTGTTTTCCAAGGTCTTTGATCTGCTCGCCGACAACATGCGCAATGTGACCGGAAATACCGGAGTCAATCTCGTCAAAGATCAAAGTTGGCATTTCGTCGTGCTCTGCAAGGACGGCCTTAATTGCCAGCATGATACGCGAGATCTCTCCACCGGATGCGATCTTGATAAGTGGTTTAAAGTCATCACCCGGATTGGTGATGATCAGAAATTCGACTTCGTCAATACCGTTGATACCGGGTTCAACCTGTTTGCCTTTGAAAGGAATATAAGAAAGATTTTCAGTCTCTTTCTGGCGCTGGTCAACCTTGAATTTTGCATTGGGCATTCCCAAAAGATGTAAACGGCTTTCGATATTGCGTGAAAAAGTTATTCCGGTTTTATCTAGGATGTCATGAAATGCTGCGGCTTTTTTAGCCAGAGCTGAGCGCGCACTTTCAAGGGTTTTGGATAAGGCCTCAAGTCGGGTATCATAATCGGCTTCGGATCCCATTTCGTCTTTCAATTGCTCGTAGTATTCGCACAGTTGGTTAAAATCCATATTGTGCTTACGCATCTGATAATTGATAGCCCCAACCCGGTCTTGTAAGTGGGAAAGTTTTTCGGGATCATGTTCCATAGTATCGCGATATTCAGCCATAGAGCGTCCGACCTCAGTCAGCGAGATCAATGCACTTTGCAATTCTTTGGATGTTTCCTGTTGTCCTTCATCCACTCGCACGATTTCTTGCATATCTTGTTTCAATATTTCGATCTGATGGATAATTGCATTGTCATCTTCATAAAGTGATCGTGCCATTTGATCTGCAGAGCTTGCCAGCTTTCCGCTGTTTTCCAGCATCTGAAGTTCATGCTGAATGGTTTCCAATTCACCAAAGCCCGGTTTGATCTCGTCGAGTTCTTTGAAATGGAATTCGCGTAACTCACGCTCACGCATATAGGTATCGCGGGATTTTAGCAATTCCTGATATCGCCGGAGCTGTTGTTTAAAAAGTTGATAGGCTTCCCGGTAGTCGCTGATGACTTGTCGATCGCCGACACATTTCCCGAGATATAAAAGATGATTTTTCGGTTTGAATAATTTTTGGTTTTCGTGCTGACCGTGCATCTCCACAAGATTGGCACCAATAATTTTCAGAGCGGCAAGAGGGATGAGTTCATCGTTAAAAAAGGCACGGGATTTTCCTTTGGCACTGACTTCACGACGGATCACAATATCACCACCGGCATATTCCAGCTCTGCGGCTTCAAGAGTTTGTTTGACTTCCGGGGTGAGATTGATCCGATCGAAATGTGCTTCAACTACGGCTTTTTGCGTGCTCGACCGCACCATAGAGATATCTGCACGTGTTCCCAGCGCTAAACCAAGCGCATCAATAATAATTGATTTACCGGCACCGGTTTCTCCGGTCAACATGCTAAGTCCGCGGCCCAAAGCGACCTCGACTTCTTGAATAATTGCAATATTGTTGACCGTAAGTTTTTGTAACATTCTTTTATTTCCGGCTTAACCTTTGTTAATTACAAGGAATGGACGTCAGTCTACGCTCTTTGAGCTTCGCCCGACAAGTGTCCGTTTCCTACACCTGCATAAATTATAATTTCAGATCTTTATCTTAACCCTGTTCTTTCTCTTGATCTTGACCTTGGCCTTGACCTTGTTCT
>DAOVOB010000023.1 GCA_030629925.1 Fidelibacterota bacterium | reverse complement strand
TGCTAGAAGACAAATAAGTGAATGTTTGAACGAGAATAAAGAATAACTGTTTACAACACCGTATAAAATTAATTACTAGTGCAAGCCTACTTACGAAAATCCGTGAGGATTTTCTATTCGGTTTGTATTTGCTAAATTAGTCGCTTAAACAACGTAACTAATCTTATACAAAACCGTTAGCGCAATATTATCTTAAATCAAAAAAAAGCCACCGCAATATTTAGGGTGGCTTTTGACTTTATTATCGTTTTTTTCTTAATAACTACTTCTTTAGCAACTCTCTCACCCGCACGGGCTGGATCAACCAGATAAGAGCAATATAGAGCAGGGAAACGGGGATTTTCCACAGGATGGAGAGGTTCAGCCATTGCAATACAAGGAATACGGAGACGGAGATGAGCAGGATCAGGGCGAGTTTTCCGTTCTTTTGCTTGATATCCGATTTTTTAACTGCCCAAAAACGAATGCCAAGAGCCATGACCAAATAAGCGGCCGCGGTAGCGATGGCTGCGCCCATCAGTCCCATTTTGGGAATAAGAATAAAGTTAAGGCTAAGATTGAGGGCAGCGCCGATGCCCATAAATACGGCGTTCATGCCGGTCTTCTTTTTATGGTAAAGAACAGGCAATTGTAGCAGGTACAAGCCCATCATGACATAAGCACCCATGATCACGGGGATAATGGGAATAGCCTCCCAATAACTGGCATGCAGGATATAGCGTCCATGACCCAGCGGAATGCGAACGAGTTCGGGAACCCAGAGGGATGCCAGGAACCAGATCGCAACAAAGATCACGCCGGTTTGAAGATATATCTTCTCTAACCTTGCTCTCCCCTCCTCTTTGTCCACTTCTCTCAGAAAATAGGGTTGCCATCCGGCATTGAAACTGTAGACCAGCAAACGGATCAACACGGCCACCGTATAGGAGGCCACGTACAGGCCGGTCGCTTCATCTCCCATAAAGTACCCGACCAAGCGACGATCGGCCAACTCAATGGTCCTGTCGAATAATCCGGCGACCATAAAAGGTAGTCCGAAAAAGAACAGCTCTTTCATGATCCGTGTAGATATTTTTGCTCCCTTCATGGCGGGTAGCATAATAAAGATCAAAGCCAAAAACAGCACGAATGAAGAGGCCGCGTTAGCCCAGAGAATATATTGGATATTTTTGGTGAAGACTGAGACTAATAACAGCAATAGAACCAGCCGGATCACGATCTCGATATTTTGCAGTACCACGCTCAAAACGGCACGATTTTCCGCTCTGAGATAAAGAATGCCCTGATTATTCAGGATATCAAAAAAGAGAATGGCCAGTGATAGCGAGAACAGTGTTGTGGAATCGGCTCTAATGGCCAAGGGACTTAGAGTATTCCTGAATAGGAAAGCCAAGCCGATAAATGCCAGCGCTAATATCATCATGAACACGATCGTATTTTTCAGGTAAGCTGCTTTTTCATTCTTTCGCACATAATAGTTCATAAAAGCGGCATCAAAACCAAAGGGTAAGATCACTGCCATAAAACTGATGAAAACATAGCAATAGGCAACCTGACCATAGACATCGGGAGGAAAAAGATTGCTCCAGATCGTGACCTGAATAATAAAGTTCAGTCCCCGGGCAAGGATATTGCCGGTGGTATAGATCATGGAATGTTTAAGAAGTCTATGCGGCATGTTTTATCACTCGTTTTTTTGGATAGATCAGCACAAATACGATCAAGGAATAGATCAGGACCACGGCCAATTTTAGCCAGGCGGCCTGAATGCCGATAGTAAAGAAGATGAGGGTCAACGTAAGGGTCAGAACGAACATCATGGCCAAATTGCCCCATTCATAGGGTACGTCCAGCCACTTTCGCACGACAAAATAGGTGCAAACCGCCATAAAAACATAAGCAGACAAGGAAGAGATACCCGCACCGATCATACCGATACGAGGAATAAGGATAAGATTTAATACCACATTGATCACAGCAGCAATACCAACAACAACAGAGATCACCCAGGTCTTACCCGTATAGAAAATAGCGGGATGAAAATTGATGTAAATTCCATTAAATAGATAGGCCGCAAGGATCAAAGGGACAACCGCAATACCTGTCCAGTAATTGGAGGCTATGATGTATCGTCCAAAGATCTCCAATGCAACGATCTCTTTAATAAAAAAGCTAACGAGAAGAAAAACAATAGTCATTAGAAAAACAAACCAGGTCATGATCTTTGAGAATAATCTAGGAGCATTCGGATCATCCTGCTTTTGGAGAAAAAATGGTTGCCAGGCAAAACGAAAGGCCATGACAATGAGCATCATAAAAATACCCAGCTTGTGGCCGGCTGAATACAAGCCAACGGCTTCCAAACCATCAAACCATTCAAGCATATATCTATCACTCAATTCAATGATCATGCTAGACAGACCGCTGGGGACGAAGGGTAGTCCGAAAAGAATAAGTTTTTTCCATAATCCTCTGGAAACCCTGCCTTTAAGATTCTTAAAAACTACAGGAAGCAAAACAAGAAAGGAAAAAGCCGATGCCACAAGATTAGAGATAAAGACCGCTTCCACTCCCTGACCGCGAAAACGGATGAGATAAATATTTAAACCCACATTGATCAATACATTGATCAAAGTAATGCTTGTAAAAATCGCGGCTTTATTATTAATGCGTAAATAATGTAAAGGGATAAGATACATGGCATCCAAGAAAAGAATACCGGCGGTCAAACGAATAATATGAACATAATTAGGTGAATGCAAAATGACCTGACTTAAAGTCGGTGCGCTAACCCAAATCAGCAAAGAAAAAGCCACACTCGATATTAAAATAGAAGTGTAAACTGTGCTAAAGACATCTTTTTTCTCAAAACCTTCAGAGGCGCCGGCTTTGGAATAGTAGCGCAAAAAGGCACTTTCAAGTCCGTAATGATAAAAAATATTCAAAAAGGCAATAAAAGCATAAACAAGAGAGACCACACCGTATTCTTCGGGCGTGATATGATAAGAATAAAAAGGTAATAGGAGAAAATTGATCATGCGTGCGGCAACATAACCGATTCCGTAGACCAATGTTTGCTTACTGAGTCTGATAATATCTTGTTTTACCACATGATTCCTGTCATCTTTTTTGTCATCTCGACCGAAACGCAGTGAAGCGGAGAGATCTAAAACGATTAATTTATTTTTCTGAATTTGAGATCTCTCCGCTCCACTCTCCGTCTAATGACGGATCGTTTCGGTCGAGATGACAATATCTTTCTGATCTTCTCTTAATCTTAAGCTCAATCTTTGTCCTTTGCCTGCCCTGCGCCGTGCCATGCCAAAGCTTTAGCGAAGGCTGGTAGCCTTGGCGAAGCAGGGTCAATTGTATGTGTTCCTCTCCTATGGAGCTCATTATTTTATATAATCACATATCTACAAAGCTTTCGTCCCTACGGGACTATTGTTCAACCCCTCCACTCTGCTCGGGGTTAATGCCTAATATTTTATCTTTTTTCGACTGCTCTCCGTATACGCCAGTTGGCGGAGATGGAGGGTCTTACACTTCACGAAATTGTCAATTGTCCTTTGCCTGTCCAGCGTAGCTTTAGCGAAGTTGGATCAATTGTCAATTGTATGGTATCTCTAAAAACCCCGCCGGAACCAAAACTTTCTTTAAAGCGGGCCAAGCCGTAATTCGGTTCCATATTGACCGTAAAAATACCATAATCAAGATAATGAAATCCTCGCTTAATACTGTCTGCAATGACATCTTTGAACAAGACGTTCACGCCGCGATATTTCTGATAATCTTCATCATGCGAAATATAAAATGCGAGCGTTACCAATTCATTGGCATCGAACATTACAATACCTGCGATCATGGTTTCTTCAAGATAGGCTCCGTAGAGTCTAATCTGTTCCGGATAAAGCTTTTTAAGGGCCAGCAGCTCATTTAAAGTGTGAGTGGGTTCTACGCTATGCCTGATCTTTAGATTGTTCTTTAAAATAGCGTAAAAGGCTTTATAGTCATCTGTTTCCCTAACCTTAACACCCATTTTTTCACCGCGACGGTAAGCCGTGCGATGCGTGCTCTTGAATTTTGCCAGATTTTTATCAATATCATCCTCAAGCTTCAAGACGGATGTTATTTCGCGTTTAAGATAAGTATAACCTTCACGGAAACAGGCGAATTCAAGATAATTGTTTAATTGGTGATTGTAAATATCCGGGGGCAGTGTCATAATGATTGAATCGAAGCTTTGATCTTTGGCGTATTCTCCCAGGGCTTTCACGATCTTGACATTTTTCTCAACACCCTGATTCAAAGGTTGTACGATCCCCCCGTAAGAGCTGCCTCTATGAGAATACAAAATACGTTTTGAACCATCTATAAATTCTACAGCAGGAAAAAGAGCGACAGGCTTTCCTTTTTCCATAAAGATCAATGAATGATCTTTAAATCTTCCCTTGGGATGGTAGTTTATAAATTTTCGTTCATGGAAGATCGTTCCATTGTTCGCCTGGCGGACAAAGTCATCCCAAAATCCATGTTCGTTTTCATTATATAAAAGTACATCGATCATGTATTATTCCTTTGAATTTTTCAAGATCAGCGCGGACGTATATCCCACTACGGAATCATGATCATTGCTCACGTCTCCAGAGTGTGTATAACCTAGAACTCTGATGTTTTTACTTTTAATATCAAGTCCCTGTAAAATAGCAATAATTGGACCGGCACCGCAAGCTTCAAGATCATTTTCTCGTAATTTTTCAAGTATTATTTCCATATCCACTTTTTCAAGTAACGATATGAATTCACCATCTATTTTTTTTGCCGTATGGCTATCATGAAAATGTGAGAGATCTGAACTGGCGATGAAAAGGATATCCTTTCCATAAGTTTCATAAAGTCTTCTTACGCACTCCCCCGCTTCTTCAATACTTTTTTCCCCTTGATCTCCCATGACTAAGGGCAATATAGGGATATTCCCAAGTAAGTATTGTACAAATGGCAATTGTACTTCCAGTGCATGCTCAGCTCGATGTCCTTCGATGCTTGATATAATACCTTTACATTCCAGGGCAAGCTGACGGGCAGTCTTATCTACCGGACAAATACCCAGAGGTGTCTGATATCCCTCTCCGGGATAAACGGAAATAGCGGAAAAGTACTCTCGGTGACTGGGAGAAATGATACAAACACATTGATAAGTTTTATTTTTTAAGTTCTGATAAGCTTTTGCAGCTTGTTTGCCTGAATAAACATATCCCGCATGTGGTGCGATCAATCCCGATATATGATCATCTATCTCAATATAACTCTTTTCAACCGAAACAAAAAACTCATCGAGCATATGCGTTAATGTGCTGCGGTCTCCGGGGTAAAATTGACCTGCTACTGCGGGTTTTCTTATATGTAATTTTGAACTATGTATCATTTCAAATAATCAGTTTTTACTATTTTGCATATTTTTCAATGTCAAGTTTCAGGTTAAGTGGTATAGGGTATAGGGTATAGGGTATAGAGTTTACTTATAATTGTTGTTATCATCATTTACTTTGTTATTCTCAACTTACTTCGAATGTTCAATATTCATTATTTGTCTCTTGTCTTTCCCTTTACACCCTTACACCTCTAGGCCTTTATGCCTTTACACCCCTACGCCTTTATACCTGTTTATATTCGACAAATGCTTTCTTAAGTTCTGTCCAACATTCTGTGAGTCCGTCCACCATGACCTTAGTATGGCAAAGTACCGGCATAAAATTTGTATCTCCGGTCCAGCGTGGAACAATATGCTGATGAATATGTTCCGCTATACCCGCTCCAGCAGATTCTCCCAGGTTGAAACCGACATTAAAACCTTGAGGGTGCATTGTCATTTTCAACACTTCAATGACCATTTGAGTAACATCAGATATCTCGTATAGTTCTTCCTTAGTCAATGTACTGTAATCGCTGATATGACGATAAGGAACAACCATCAGATGACCATTACTATAGGGATAACGGTTCATGATCACAAAAACATGCTTTCCCCGGTAAAGAATAAGATCTTCTTTGTCTTTGTTATCTTTGGGTTTATTACAGAAAATACACCCTTTTGGTTTATCTTCCTCAGGCATACGAATATATTCCATTCGCCAAGGCGCCCAGACATGTGCGAATGTGTTCTTTTTATCATTTCCCATGTATTAACTCTTTCTTTTTGCAAAATGTATGACTTTTTTTTGCTATGAACAAATAATCAAAAGAAAAATGTCATTTCGAGTGTAGCGAAGCAAAACCGAGAAATCTCAAAAACTTTATTTTTTTTTGTAATTTGAGATCTCTCCACTACACTACGTTTCGGTCGAGATGACAAAATAATATTTTCTTCTTAACGTAATTTATCTTTCGTTGCAATTTTTTAACAATACAAAAAACCCCATCATATTGACGGGGTTTAAATATTCATTTGAATGATTACTTAAGCGGTTAGAATATCAATCAATTTACGACCGCGTTTAGTATTAAACTGAACGGTGCCGTCCGCTGTAGCAAAGATAGTGTCATCGCCACCAATTTTAGTATTTTTGCCCGGGAAAAATTTTGTTCCGCGTTGACGCACGATGATGGTACCTGCTGTTACGACTTGTCCGCCGTAACGTTTAACACCCAAGTATTGGGGATTAGAGTCACGACCATTATTCGTACTACCTTGACCTTTCTTATGTGCCATAATTTATTCCTTTTCAGTCTTTTTCGCTGCTTCTGTTTTTTTCGGCGCCGCAGCTTTCGGTGCTGCTTTTTTGGGTGCCGTAGCTTTCGGTGCTGCTGCTTTTTTGGGTACCGTAGCTTTCGGTGCTGCTGCTTTTTTGGGTGCTGCTACTTTAGGCTTACCGACAGTGATCTCGTCGATCTTGATCTGGGTGTAACCCTGACGATGACCGCGTTTCACTTTGTAATCTTTACGACGTTTCTTTTTGAAAACAATGATTTTTCTGTCACGGCCGTGTTCAACCACATGTGCACTTACTTCTGCGTTTTTAACAAAAGGTGTTCCAATAGAAACTTTACCTTCATCATCAACAAGCATTACGTTGGTAAATTGAAGTTTATCTTTAAGAGCGACGTTCTGTAAGGGAACTTTTACGAAATCCGATTTCGCCACTTTAAATTGCTTTCCACTTATCTCTACAATTGCATACATTTTATTTGTTTCCTATTTCTTTTTCTTCTGCATCACAAACAGCCGATAAATATATTCATTAAGTGGCTTGCAGTCAAGCGATATTTAACAAATTATGAATGATGAATTTTGAATGATGAATTTATTGATAAATTTGGTAGAAAATGTTCCTATAAAGACTTACATCATAGAACAATTCACAAATGTCATTCCTGAATACCGAAGCACCGTGACGGGGTATTGGGGATCTGAATAACAGTATTTCTCCCTAATAGGACGGAGTGGGCAATAAATGAGATCCCGGATAAAATCCTACGGATTTTTCCGGGATGACAATTCAATTAATTTTGAAATTATAAAAGAGACGCGATAAATCGCGTCTCTACATTTTACGTTTTACATTTTACGTTTTATTCACCAATGATCTTTACAAGTATCCTCTTGGGTCTGCGACCATCAAATTCACCGTAAAAGATCTGTTCCCAAGGACCAAAATCCAAGCGACCTTTGGTAACTGCAACCACCACTTCACGTCCCATGATCTGGCGTTTATGGTGTGCGTCACCATTTTCTTCCCCGGTGCGATTATGTCGATATCTTCGCGGAGAAGGATCAAAAGGAGCCAGGTCTTCCAGCCATTTCTTGTAATCCTCATGTAGGCCGGATTCATCATCATTGATAAATACCGATGCGGTAATGTGCATAGCATTGACCAGACACAATCCTTCCTGAATACCGGATATATCAAGTATATTCGATATCTCCGGCGTAATGTTCACAAAATCCATGCGTTGAGGAACCGTTAGTGTCAAATATTCCGTGTGTGAACGCATCTATTTTTTAGGAGCTTTTACTTCTTTAGGTGCTTTAGGCTTAGTATCGCCCAATACCTTACCGATTGTTGCGACAAGCCCGCCGATATCAGTTAAATTGCTTGGTAGGATCATCGTATTGTTCTCTTTCGCAAGATTACCGAATTCACCGATATACTGTTCGGCAATACGTAAATTAACCGCATCTGCACCACCTTTTTCGTTGATGGCAAGTGCGATCTCTTTAAGTCCCAATGCGGTTGCAACAGCTACTTTTTCGATCTCTGCAGCGCGTCCTTCAGCTTCATTGATCCGGCGTTGTTTTTCTCCTTCAGATCTGGCAATAAGCTCTTGCCTGTCTCCATCGGCCCGGTTCATCTTTGCCTGTCTGTCACCTTCAGATTCAGCGATCAAAGCCCGTTTTTCACGTTCTGCACGCATCTGTTTTTCCATGGCATCTTTAATGCTCTGAGGAGGTGTGATATTTTTTACCTCATAGCGAGTGACTTTTACACCCCATGGATCGGAAGCTTTATCAACAGCATTAACAATTGATACATTAATTGTTTCACGCTCTTCAAAGGTTTTATCCAATTCCATCCGACCGATAATACTACGCATGGTCGTTTGAGCCAGCTGAGTAGAAGCAAAACGATAATCATCAATACCGTAAGATGATTTCATGGGATCCATAACCTGCAGATAAAGAATACCATCAACTTCGACTGAAATATTATCTTTTGTAATACATGTTTGAGAAGCAACATCTAAAGCTTGTTCCTTAAGTGTGTGTTTATAAGCGACACGATCAGCAATTGGAACCAACACATGGAATCCGGCAGTGAGTGTTTTCTTATATTTTCCAAGGCGTTCAACGATAAAAGCGGATCTTTGCGGAACCACCCGAATACTTTTTGCCAGAATAACGAAGGCAAAAATAAATAAGCCTATCCATACAACGGTTAAAATCGTCATGTTTAACTCCTTATTTCATGGGTTTTATTTTTAATTTAATACTGTCTTTATCAATAATAGTGACTTTTGCCCCTTCAGGAATATCTTCATCCGCATAAGCTGACCAGGAAACACCTTTGAACAATATTTTTCCCTCACCATTTTTGATGGCTTTTTCAACTACTGCCGTTTGGCCGATATAATCATCCAAGCCTTCACTTTCTGCACCTTCCTGATTGGAAAAAAAGCGTTTTTTTAGTGTGCGACGCAAAAGAACTAAAGCTCCCACGGAGAATACGGTAAAG
Source organism: Fidelibacterota bacterium (assembly GCA_030629925.1). GTDB lineage: Bacteria > Fidelibacterota > Fidelibacteria > Fidelibacterales > Fidelibacteraceae > M50B103. The sequence continues at coordinate 1,248 of DAOVOB010000023.1, read as the reverse complement.
ATCATCATCTGAACCCAAAATGCCGTCTCAGGGAAAATCGACACAAATATAGCTGCAATCCAAGCACCCAAACCAAAAAAGACGATCACTAGACCCGGGATAATGAATTCCATCAGGATCAGAACCAACCCGACAACAAACCAAATAATAATAGGTGAAATATCCATTTGTATCTCCTTCTTTTCAAAATTATAAGGCAAAAAAAAGCGCGATTTAACTCGCGCTTTTTATCATTTTAAATTTACAGATTAGCCTGTATAGTCTCTATATATTTGGCAATTTCTGCCTCGTCCATCTTTCCATCAAAACGATAGACCAAAACACCTGTTTTATCAAATACCAGTGTACAGTAACTGTTATCTGTTAAACCCCAAGTATTAACAAATACATGTTTCTTATCTGTAAGATAAAGAGTATCCGGATATTTCTTCTGTTTACCTTTCAAGATCATGGTAACAGCAAATCCTGGAAGTTTTGTTCCTTTGTAATTGATAACAGCAGCTGATTTTAACAAATCTTTTGATATATCTAAAACATCAAGCGTATCTTCTGCAGCTTCATTCATATCGGATTCGTCCGGATCAACATAGAACATTACCCAAGCGGTATTTTCCAGTTCACAGCTACTCCAAGCGGATCTATCCATACGGCCGCCATTTTTTCCATCGAGTTCTAGCTTAACGGGTTTTTCGCCAATTACCAAGGCTTCTGCAAATGCAAAACCGGCAAGGCAAGCGATTGTCAACAAGACGATCAAGAACTTTTTCATTATTCCCTCCTAAAGGTAGTTAGTTGTTCAAAAATATAGGACTTTTTTATTCTTTTGCCAATACTATTTCTACCATCCGGCATACTCCCCCGTTTTCTTAATGTTCCTATTAACGGTATCGCTCTTTAGGTGGGATAAAAGGATAGACGTGATTTATTTTTGACAGGATAATAAGATGGACAAGATTCAGGAGACAAGAATCAAGATCCAAGTGCGTTGAAATAATATTAATAATTATCAATTGCCTGTAATCCGAAACTTTAGCGCAGGATTATCCTTTGCCTGCCCTGCGCCGTGCCATGCCGAAGCTTTAGCGAAGGCTGGTAGTTTTAACGAAGCAGGGTCCTTTTTCAATTATCAATTATTCCTCCCTCTCTCCCGTCTGCCGGCCTTCTCCATCAGCTGGCGGAGGAGTATCTGTTCCGCTCCTACGGAGCTTATGATTCATATCAGACCGATCAACTACAAAGCTATCGTCC
>DAOVOB010000018.1 GCA_030629925.1 Fidelibacterota bacterium | reverse complement strand
GGACGATAGCTTTGTAGTTGATCGGTCTGATATGAATCATAAGCTCCGTAGGAGCGGAACAGATACTCCTCCGCCAGCTGATGGAGAAGGCCGGCAGACGGGAGAGAGGGAGGAATAATTGATAATTGAAAAAGGACCCTGTTTCGTTAAAACTACCAGCCTTCGCTAAAACTTCGGCATGGCACGGCGCAGGGCAGGCAATTGACAATTAATTTCGAAGTTCGATTGTTCTTTGTTCGGCTTGGCCTTCGCCCCGAAACTTCGGGGTGGCGAAGGAGGGTGTTCGATATTCAAAACCTCCCCCAAACCTCTATACCTTTACACCCTACACCGACAATGGAGGTCTGCTGAATAGTCGGGAGCTTTGTAATTAATAATTTAGAAAAAATCTATTAAGGTAGTGGGTATTGATTGGAAGTTTTTTTCAATTCTTTTAAAACTAATTTTAATGATGTGTCATCCATTTTTGAAAAAGCGAAACACTTTGTGCCCAAATCTTTAATTGAAGCTCCAATGTGATAAATGAATTTATCATCTAGAATTAAAAATCTGTCATGAAAACTGCTTGTGGAATGTAAATAAATGACGGGGTATTGTTGATTGTGTTTTACAATATCGTTTTTTAGTTTCTGGTCAATTCCTTTTGAATAAATATCTGCTTTTACTTTTTGTTTACGTTTAGTGAGAATTTTAAGTACTCTATCGTCAATATAATTATCAATGATCTTTATTGATTTATCAGCTGATCTGACCAGATCCGAAATAAAGTGTAAGGCATCAAATATTTGTCCCTTTGAGAAAACCCCATATGCGTTTGTATCAGGTTCTTTTTGCAGTTTGTCTAAAATTCTTTCAATCTTTTTTTCACTGCTTGTTTGCCGGAGTTCCAATTGATCAATTTTACTAATCAAATTTGAATTATTATTTAGAATATGTCTCATTTTGACAAAACTATCCATGATTTGTATGCTGATTTTCACTGCAGGTTCACTACGCAGAACAGTTGATAGCATTGCGACGCCCTGCTCAGTAAATGCAAATGGCCGTTTTCTAAGTCCCATTTTTGAAGAATTGGATATCACAAATTGTGATTTCCAATCCAGAAATTCAGGTTCACTCATCTGAAAGCAGTAATTCAAGGGAAAGCGATTAATATTACGTTTGACAGCTTGATTCAAAACCCGTGTTTCTACATCGTATAAAGTTGCAAGATCTCGGTCAAGCATGACATATCGTCCTTTCAGGAAATAGATCATCTGGTAAATATCATTTTGTCCACTTATTTCATTCATTACATCACACTTTTTGATATAATTTATTAAGATTGATGCGGAAAATCAGGTGCAAATTTCGGACTGTGATGAGCATCACAAATTTTTAAATATAAGTTATGAATTATGAGCGTTCCTCTTAAAAACCGATCGGGTACTCTAAAAATAAATAAAACCCCGCTACAAATAGTGGTCACTATTATTAACGACAGCATTATTGACTGTAAATCCATATCTATTCATCATAATACCAATGAGGAGAGGGTGAAACCTGCAATATATCTTAGATAATCTAACAAGTTCGAGTCTCGTCAGTCCCGCCATAACAGCGGTCGTACCGAACACTTGTTCAACGACCGCTTTTTAATTATGAGGGATTTTTATCATGTGTGAGGATTTGCTTACATATGAAGATATTTCTTTTATGAGTAAATGGGATTTTGTATGTTTCATATCAACTAACGAGACTACTGATATGAGAAAAAAGTATTTATTGATTTTGTCTTTATTTATTGCATTAATGATATATGGATGTTGTTTTTTTCCAGAAATAAATTATTCAACTTATAAACATCTTTATGCGGGTAATGTGGTCTCAGATGAAATATATATAATAGATTTAAAAAACAATACGATTGTTGATACACTCACTGGTTTTAGAAATGTAAATAGTATTACTGCGACAAAAAGTGGAGAAAAATTATATGTTAGTACAATATACGGTGGAATAAATCGTACCCATGCCATTTATTCTGTTGATTTGCATACAAAAAATACAAATAAAATTATTGACAAAGAATCGGATGTATTTATTTCTCCAAGTGGTTTACCCTTTATTATTGCATCAACACCACATGACTCAATCAGAGCTGTAGGTATAATTGATACAATAACAGATGAAATAACATTTATTGATAGTCTTGATATTTGGAGTACCAGATTGGGTCCTCAAACATTAGCTTTTGATCCAAACGAAAAAGTTTTCTATACGTGGTCAAATGATCTGCAATTTTTTTCATATAATTATGAAGAAAAGCGAATTGTAAAAAAATACACATCCGCTTATCCCTATCTTATTAATTTTATTATCTCAAAAGATGGGCGATATCTATATTTCTCTAATGGACCTGTTGTTGATGTTTTATGTGATTCAATTGTAGGATATATTCCCGCAAATAGTCCGAATAATATAGGAAGACTGGCATTGAGCCCCGATGGTGAATATTTATATTTAACAGATCCTGGTATCCCCCTGAATCCGGAGATACTTGGTTCGGGTGAAATTAAAATATTTGAAACAAATACAATTACTAATGTAGGATCAATAAATGTTAACGATGCGAGCGGAAAAATATATACAATGACAGAAGGAATAGTTATCAACAAGACTGGATCAAAAGCCTATGTTAGTGGAAATTACCATGATATTTATGTAATTGATTTGAGATCCAATAAAGTTAAAGATGTAATTGACTTTGAGGAATTTGGTGTGTATGTAAAATCATTAGCACTCGGAATATAATACCTATTTATCGGTCAAATGTTCACTTCTTCTCCAACATAATCCTAAAAATCAAAAGAGTTCAGTGCGGCTCTCGTTGTCCCCGCATTAAAACCGCCATTGGCGGTTTTTGCTTTTTGTGCCAAAAAAGCGGTGTGGGAGTACGGAGTATGGGAGAAATAAATAATGAATAATCCAGCATAATACACCAAAAGTAGACAACAAATAGTTAAATTTTATTTCTATAAGTAATGATTCTTAGTTCATTTAAAGCGATGGGGCAGCATATTTATTGATATCTCAGTTTTGTCTGTGACTATCCAATATACTAAAATCTGTTAATAAGCTTTAACGTATACAAGTTTACAAGAAACAGCTTTTGTGAAAACATCTTCACCCATATATGCAGATCCAATTTCACCCATAAAAGGGAAGGGTTCATTGGGAAGAACATTCGCTGATTTATTATACTCACCGTACTCTAATGACTTCATGGAGTATGGCAGTTTTTTCCCTTGGGCATCATAGAATTCAACTTTAACATCCCACATATAATCATTGAATTCCTTGCCGTCAACATCAGCGGGATGGTAGATAGCCATTCCGGTTACTGTTAGTTCATCAGTTGTCTTTTCCAACTTAATTTCCAGAACTTCCATTGTGGGTTCCAAAAAGGCTTTTTTTACTGCTTTTTTTACTACAGTGGTAGCTGAAGGGAGTGCCGGCATTGCTGCGCAGCTAAATAGAAATAGAATAGCAAATACTGCTGCTAAAAGTGTAAGGGTTCTTGTTTTCATAAGAACCTCCTTTGGGGTGGAGTTAGATCTTGTTTATTTCAATCATTCTCAGCTGTTTTATTCCACCCGGGATAAAGCAAGTTGGGGATGATCATTATAGATGCTGCCGCATCACAATTTATTCCCACCATTTAGGGATTAACTTAGGGTCAATAGATACCGGTTCAGAAGGCAAGCCTCCGGGATTAATGGTTGATTTTTGATTCTTCTTTACCAATACCGTTTTTCTCTTTTCTGTATCTGAAAATTCCACCTCACCATCAAGGACGGTTAAAGTGGTTGCTCCATCTTTTTCTACTTTCGTTATGAATTTCGTTCCACGGACCCCAGCGACTGCTATTGGGGATTGAACTTTAAAATTATGTCCTTCTTCGCGCAATTTCTCCACTTTCGTAGTCAGTTCAACCATTTCAATATCAGATATTTTATATTCATTGGAAACTACCTTATCAAGATCAACACTTTCCCACCAGTTTTTATCCACAAAAGAAATCACTTCTCCTGAACTAAGCATTAACTCATTTTCTGAAGTAAATAAACATTCTGTATTTCCGACAACAATTATGTCACCTATTTTATAAGGGGAATCAGGCATTTCAGGTACTGCCGGAATAACAATTTCCCTTTGAGTGAATTCGTCGGTTTTTATTGGTTCGTTTATATGAACGGTTTTTCCAAGAGTATCCTTTTTTATATAAGTTCTGCAAAATTCACCCGTGATTTTGACATAATCATATTTCCCGCCACCCAGTGGTACTTCTTCATAATTTATTAATAGCTTACTGTTTTTGACTTCGAAATCTATTCCCTCTAGAATAAGGGAGCCCCAAGCGGCTCCTCCAAGTGAAAAAGCATAAAGTTCGTCAGAATATGTTCCCAGCCATATTTCAACATCACTATCACTGGAAATCCAAATTCTGTTGTTACTAAAAAAATGTCCCGATATTTTTATATTTTCCGTACCATTTATTAACTTCCAGGTCGTGTACAGTTTTCTATTACTATAATGTCGACTAATGCCCGTATATACTGCATCACCATCGAAATGATTTCTCATTTTAGACATCCATTCTGCTGTATGATCATCCATACCGATACTTTTTAACATATCTACAGATGGAGCATCTTCATCATCAAATTCTTCGGAAATAATAATAATGTTTTTTAACGAAGATGTGTGATGTGAAGCTATTCTTCCCTTATTATCGAAAAGCTTTACATCATATTGAACGTTTCCGAACCACTTTCCCTTAAAAATATCTTCAGATTTTTGTGATTTATCCTGAGCAAAGGCTAAAGAAAATATTAAAATTGAAATTATAACGAACAGTAAGTGATATTTTTTCATGATCATTTCCTTTGATAATTTGAGACTGATTATCAAATGCAAACATCAACATAGTACAACATAAATATATGAATATATAATGTTGCAAGAATAAAATATAAAATATGTAGAAATATATCGTTCATGAATCAGTAATCCAAATGAAAAGCACAAAATTTAGAGATTATTATTTTACCACAATCCCCTAAATATCTATTTTATTGCTATTCGTCCGAATTTAATTTAAAACAATACGTCAAAAGAGTTCGGCTTAATCAATTGATAATTGATCCCCCTACGCTTTGGAAGCTTCGGAGGACAGGTAAAGGACAATTCTACGCTACCAACTTCTCCGCCAGCTGGCGGATTCGCTGGTCAAGAAAGCTTCGAAGAGCAGGCATCGTTTATAGTTTTCAACGCTTCAACAGTTCAACAAAACGACAAGTCTTTTGAAACTCCCTGAAATAAAGCTATATTCAGCTATGATCATTCGTAACGCACATCTTTCACATTTCACCTCACCTCTGGGTGTAAATCTTGAGATCAAGAGCGGTGAAAGTATCCTATTATTGGGAAACTCGGGTTGCGGAAAGACCTCGTTGCTAAAGGCTATTGCCGGTTTTTCTGATCTTCAGGCAGGCGAAATTGAAGCGGGGGATAAGCGTGTTGCAATGCTTCTGCAAAATCCTTTTCATCAGATCATTATGCAGCTTGTACACGATGAATTGTATTTCCCTCTGAAAAATGCGGGAAAGAGCAAGGAAGAATCAGAATCAGAGGTCACTAAGATCGCGAGTCTTCTACACATTGAGCATTTATTGGATCGGGATATCTCCACCTTGTCATTTGGTGAGACGCAGTTAGTCATGATCGCAGCGACTTGCCTGACCGAGGCAGATATTTACCTTATGGATGAACCCACATCCCATCTGGATCCCCCCAAGATAATGATATTTTATTCTTGTATGAAAGAGATGGCAAAAAGAGGGAAAAGTATATGTATCACGTCCCAAAGTCCCGATGAATATTGTTTTAACGATACAGTGTGGATCATGGATGATGGTGTAATTAAAGGCCGGTTTTCTGCAAATGAATGCCCGGAAGTATTTGAGAGATATCATATTGTGCTTGATTCGACACTGGTAAATATGCGTCTAAAGGAGATCGCTCAATAAATGAAGATTCTTCCTTTTATATACAAGATATCGGACACAAAAGAGCTTATCAATGCTCTTGAGATCGATCTTTCAGCATCTTCTTGTACAGCCATTATGGGTTCTGTGGGCAGTGGTAAGTCCCTATTGATCAAACTTCTATCAGATTCGCATTTGCGAGAAGTGGGAGCATTCTCCGAGTATCTTTTTTGTGCCTATCTTTCTCAGGATTTGACACGACTTTTTACGGGGAATACGCCGGAAAGTATTCTTGAACTTTATAAGGATAAGCGATATACGGTTGGCCAGTATTTTGATCCCATGCTTTTTGATCAATATGCCAAGAAACTTGAGATAGATCAACTGTTGGACAAAAATAGACGTTTGGCACATTATTCTGAGGGTGAAAGACAGCGATTGGGACTTTGTCTTGCCGCTGCGGTCAAAGCGCCGGTCACGATTCTTGATGAACCGACAACCGCTTTGAATATGGCATACCGTCAGATACTGTTTGAGATCATCAAGGAAGTGCAAGAAAGAAGCAGGGTTTTTATCATATCGCACCGTTTGCTGGATTGCATTGCCGTTGCGGATCATTTGATCCGAATGGAAGACCTTAATATTGCTGAGCATTTCTCAATTGAACAAATTATTGAAAAAGAACATATTTTAAGTTATTATTCATTCTAAAACGAGGTCCGAATGTTTGAAGATCAGATAAAAGATAAATTTGTTACGCAAGAATCGGATACAACCCGTTATTTTACTGCTGCAAATATCATCAGCATGGCTCGTATTGTCCTTACAATTCCAGCTGTGTGGTTCTTTGCGACAGATCGCTGGGTCTGGGGATTGATCATTTTGGGGATTTGTGTGGTCTCGGATTGGTTAGATGGATTTGTAGCCCGAAAGACCCATAAAGTTTCGGATTTTGGCAAGTTTATCGATCCCGTAGCTGATAAAGTAGTAGCAGCCGGCATGATAGTACTAATGATCATCCGTATGGATTTTCCACTCTGGTTCCTGATAGTTTTAACCGTCAGAGATGCTAGTATATACACAATAAAACGGATCATTTATAAAAAATATAAAATTGTGACCGGAGCTAATATTGCAGGAAAGATGTTTATTTTTGTTCTTACGATCGCCGGTGTTCTGTGGTTACTGGAATTTTATCTGGGTGTGAATTTATATGCGATATATGTCCTTTATCTTTCAGCCCTGTTGATGTTGATCTCATGGGTCGCGTATACGGTTCAGAGTGTGAAAATATTTAAAGCAAAAGAACTTGAAAATTGATTTTGTACATATTTTAAGGTATTGTAGGGGCGACTCCATTCTTCGCTACCCCGAATAATCGGGGCGAATGGCATGCTAGAGTCGCCCGAAAATAGGGAGGGTCTAGACCCTCCCGTACCTTTGCATGGATTTGAAATAAAATGAGATAATGTAGAGACGCGATGCATCGCGTCTGTGCAATAAATGTTATAATTGAAAGATTTTATGGGATTATTTAGAAAAAAGAAAAAAGAAGAACAAATTCAGCAAGAGATCAAAACCGATGAACGCTACGAAGCTGGTTTAAGCAAATCCAGGAATCGGTTCAAAGAGGGATTATTGTCACTTTTTGGACGAGGGATGAAGATATCAGACAATTTTATGGAAGACATTGAGGCCTTTTTATATGAATCGGATCTTGGTGCGGACGTTTGCGATATGATCCTGGAAAAGATCGAAGCGGCTTCCCGAAAAAAAGACCTGCTGGCTTATGAAGATATACGCGATATCATCGCTGAACTTTTTGAAGATCTGTTCAAAGATGATGACCTCAGTATTCCAATCGATGAAAATCATCCCTGTGTTATCTTGGTCGTTGGTGTAAACGGAGCGGGGAAGACTACGACAATTGGGAAACTGGCTTCTCTTTATCGCGGTGAGGGTAAAAAAGTCCTGATCGTTGCCGGTGATACTTACCGAGCGGCTGCCATAGAACAATTGGATATATGGGCCGAACGCGCGGGAGTGGATATAATCAAGAACCTGGAAGCAAAAGCGCCCTCAGGCATCGTTTATGACGGAATACAGGCAGGATTATCGCGTAATAGCGATGTTGTTCTCATCGATACCGCCGGTCGCTTGCATAATAAAGTTCATTTAATGGAAGAATTGGATAAGATCAAGCGCGTGATCCAAAAGATCATTCCGGCTGCGCCTCATGAAACTTTACTTGTTCTCGATGGCTCAATAGGACAGAATTCGGTGGTCCAAGCCCAGGAATTTACCAAAGTAACACCGATAACGGGATTGATCGTCACAAAACTTGACGGAACGGCCAAAGGCGGATCCATGATCGGGATTAGACAAAAATTAAGTATTCCGGTTAAATATATTGGACTGGGAGAAAAGCTGGAGGATCTCCAGGTTTTTGATCCGGTTCGCTACGTTCATGCCATGTTCGAGGGATTTGAGGAAAGTTGAAACGTTGAAGCGTTGAAATGTTGAAATGTTGAAATACCACATAGACTGTCATCTCGACCGTAGCGGAGAGATCTATTCATGAGATGGTGTTGTTGAAGCGTTGAAATGTTGAAGAAAGTTATGAGTGATGAGTTATAAGTGATGAGTTATAAGTGATGAGTTATAAGTGATGAGTGCCCGAAAGAGAGTAAGAAGTAAGGAATAGGGAGCCCCAGAGGGGCGAAACCTTTGTAGAAAATAGATGATTATCACAAAATCAAGCGCCGTAGGTGCGACACCTTAAATTGAGAAAAACAGCACATGAAAAAATTTCATATCATATCACTGGGCTGTTCGAAAAACCTTGTAGATAGTGAAGAAGTCAAAGGTCTTTTGCTTAGTGGTGGATTTCAATACACTGATCTGGCTGAAAAATCTGAAGTTCTGATCATTAATACCTGTGGATTCATTCTCCCTGCGAAAGAGGAAAGTATCAATACCATACTTCAGGCTGTAAAGCTGAAAGAAAGTGGTCAGATCAGATCCTTGATCGTAATGGGTTGCTTATCGCAACGATACCTTGAAGAGCTGAAAAATGAATTACCGGAAGTTGATGCTTTTTTTGGTGTAAATGAAATTAATGATGTTGCCCGGTATTTATTGCACAAAGATGCTATTGCTGCTCCTCGCTCACTGATGACCCCGGGACATTATGCCTTTTTAAAGATCGCGGAAGGCTGTAATAATAAGTGTGCTTATTGTGCGATTCCCCTTATTCGCGGGAAACAGCTTAGCTTAAAGCCTGAAATTATCTTGAAAGAGGCTGAAAATTTGGCAAAACAGGGCGTAAAAGAATTGATCGTGATCGCTCAAGATACCACGACTTACGGCTGGGATCTTGGCAAAGATGTGAGACTTCCCAAACTTTTACGGGATTTGGATGCGATGAACGCTTTTCCTTGGATTAGATTGCATTATGCGCATCCGGCTCATTTTGATCTTGAATTGATCAAAGTGATCAATGACTCAAAAAGCATTTTACCTTATATTGATATCCCAATCCAACATATTCATACCGACATGATCCGTGCCATGAAAAGAGGTAAGGATGGTGATCATATCCGTGAATTGATCACAAAACTCAGAGCCGAGATCCCAAATCTTGCCTTAAGAACCACCGTGATGGTCGGGTTCCCGGGTGAAACGGATGAAGCATTCGATGAGTTGCTTGATTTCGTTAAGGAAACCCGTTTTGATCGTTTGGGCGGTTTTACTTATTCTCAGGAAGAAGGTACACCGGCTGTTCCTTTGGGTGACCCCATCCCCGAAGGGATCAAACAGAAGCGCCTTGAAGCAATCATGACAGCTCAGCAGGAAATTTCACTTGAGAAAAACCAAGCCCTGATAGGGACAAAACAACAGGTTTTGATCGATACATATGATAGTGTCAGCGGTGACAGTTACGGACGTACGTTCAGAGATTCACCTGATATCGATAATCGTGTCATCATCCCGGGTGAACTGAAAAAAGGCGAGTTTGTTGAAGTAGAGATCACCGATGCTGTGGATTATGATATCCTTGCGGATGTTGTAACGCGGGATTCATAAATACCTCACACAAAGGCGCTAAGTACCGCAAAGACACAAAGAATTCTTTTTCCCACAAAGGAAAACAAGAACACGGTAAAACATTACCGCAAAGTCTAATAAAGCACACAAAAAGTTTTGAAATATGTTGTACGGATCACATTATGTTGATGTTTTAAATATTTACTGGAAATTCTTAAAATAATTAGATAGAATTGAATGACTTTGATGAGGAGGACGAAGAAATATCCTCATTCAAAATCGATAGGTAGAGCTATTTCTAATAATGCTTTAAATAGCTATCATTAAATCAATTATTGGAGAAAATTATGAATGAAAATGATATTGCAAAAATAGTTGTAGATTGTGCATATCAAATTCATACCAAAACCGGACCGGGTATGTTTGAATCAGTATATGAATGTATTCTTGCCGAATATTTAATTAAAAGAGAATTAAAGGTTGAACGTCAGGTTATAATGCCTGCACAATTTGAAGATATTCAACTTGATAGAGTATTTGTAGCGGATTTAGTCGTAAATGATTCAGTTATTATTGAATTAAAGTCAAAATCCCATCTAAACGAGGTTGATAAGAAACAGCTATTAACATATTTAAGGCTTACCGGATATAAACTTGGTTTGTTAATCAATTTTGGTGAGAAACTAATAAAAGATGGTATAAAAAGAATTATAAACGGTATCATAGAATAAAAGAATTCTTTGTGCACTTTGTCTCTTTGCGGAACCCTATATTGTGACCTTGTGAATCTTTGCGGATATAAAAACTTAGTGTCTTTGCGGTACTTAGCGCCTTTGTGTGAGGTCTTCTTCATGTCTTACGTTTTACGTCTTCTATCTCTTGCAACATCAAAGCATGAATCGCCGGATTTCCTGCCACAATATGTTTATCGGAGAATTGATAGGGCTTTCCATCAAAGTTCGTGACAATACCGCCTGCTTCTTCGATAAGCAATATTCCGGCGGCTACATCCCAGGGTTTTAAATGCCATTCCCAGAAACCATCAAAGGTACCTGCTGCGGTAAATGCCATATCCATAGCAGCAGAACCGGGTCGACGAACACCCTGGACCAGTCGATTGAAATGATCAAAGTAATTTAGATTATTTTCCGGATTTGTGGGGTAATCGTAAGGGAAGCCTGTAGATAAGAGACATTCTTTCAATTTGGTATACTTGGAGACATGTATTTCATTGCCATTCAATTTAGCACCTTGTCCGCGCTGGGCTTCAAAAAGGTAATTGATCATGGGATTATAGACATAGGCATGAGTGGGAATTCCATTTTCATGCAGGGCGAGTGAAATACAGACCATAGGAAAGCCGTGCACAAAATTAAGCGTCCCGTCGATCGGGTCCATGACCCATAGTTTTTCCGCTGTTTTGATCTCACTGGCCGTCTCTTCCGATAAAAATTCACTACCCGGAAGAAGGGCACTAAGTTTCTCCATGAGAAATAATTCAACTTCGCGATCAACCTCTGTGACCAGATCGATATCTGTGGATTTGTGGTCAATGATCTTCTTGGTATGAATCCGGCTGGAAATGATCTTTCCGGCTTCAATTAAATACTTAACG